>CAMWVO010000360.1 GCA_947177695.1 uncultured Clostridia bacterium | reverse complement strand
GACTGCACTCCGTCCGAATCCATTGCGGGATTTTCTCCGTTTGGAGTCCAGTTTAAAACCGATTCATCCGGTTTATCACTAAAAAATTTTTCAAACGGAAAATCATTTCTTTCCCATAAACCCTGACTAATGTTATAGGCATCCATTGTATGATAGTATGCCCCGGGAAATCTCGCCTGCCACATATCCTTAAAACTGATTTCGGATACATTGTCTTGTTCTTTAGCCTTGGCAGCAACAACTTCGGCAAAGCTTGCGCTTTCACTTTTTTCGGTCCGGATACTTTTTTTGTATTGTTCAGATAAACCGTATCCTCTCAAATTACCTGTTATTCCAAAATTCATATCAATTTTCCTTTCTACATGAGCGCGGCAAGCGCGGCTGCCATTTCCTCCTCAGGCGTAGCCTCACGGTTTTCGGCGCTGCCCATGCGTGACTTTGCTTCCTGCAGCAGCTGCTTCGCTGCTTTGACCGACGCTTCATCTACGTCCATGTTATTATTCTTTCCTGCTTCGCATTCGTTCAGGTCGGCTTGGATCTTCGCGATGACTGCCTGTACCTGTGAGCGTGTCTTTGCCGCCGCAAGCATACGAGCCAGCTTATCTGCGTTTATACCGACGCAGCCGCCAACCTGTTCTCCTTCAATTTCATCCTGCTCGGACTGTTCCTCCTGCTCGTCGGCAGGCTTTTCCGTATTCTCGGCTTCTTCGATATCGGTGTCCTGCTCCTGCAATTCATCAATAATAGCTTCGGAGTTATTTTCCTGTTCATTTTTCGAAACGCTTTTACTGTATTTTTCATATCCCTCTTTTGAAAAAGATACCTTGTCATATTCCTTTGCATTGCTGTATTGCGTTGTTTCTTCAGCGGTATTTTTCTTGTTAAATGTGCTGCTGCCTACTGTTTTTACATAGCTGCTGTATCCACCCAAATTACCCGTTATTCCAAAATTCATATCAATTTCTCCTTTCGTTTTTCATCATTACAGACAGAATAAATATCCCGTCTTTCACCTTGAAATCCATTGTCCCCTGATATTTTTCCGCTGTACTTTTGATATTGGCAAGACCTATCCCGTGTGAGCTTTTGTCCGCCTTATCTGTTGTAGGCAATTCATTCTGACTATTGATCACAAGCTTACCGTCAAAGCTATTCTCTATCGTCAGTATCAGAAAATTTCCCTTTTGCACAGATCGCAGGCGAATAAACGTATCTGCGCTTGGTTCATTTATTTTCAGCTTTTTGCAAGCCTCAACAGCGTTATCCAAAGCATTGCCTAAAATAATGCCTATGTCATAGCTGTGTATTTTCAGTTCTTGTGAAAATATCAGATCGTCAGCGTAAATATTTATATTGGGAACGTTTCTCACCGCCTCGTAATATTTCATATTTAATAAAGTGTCCGCAACGGTATTTCCCGTATTAAAGCGAACCTCCAGTTTTTCAAGACATTGATTCATCTCCGAAATATACGTTTGCAGTTCTGTATTGTCCGCGCTGTTGTCGGAAAGCCGTTTTATAACGGAAACTGTATTTTTCAAATCATGCTTCATGCCGCGTATGCCGGAATATATACGCTCCATTTCCTCAATATGCGTCTGCAATCCGTCAATTTGCTTTTCAAGAATTATCCTGCTGCTTCTTTCGGCATTCAGATGTATCATGTCCTGAAACAGCTTTACATCAAACAAAACAGAAAGCAGCGACAACAGCAAAATTGCGGGTACGACCACGTACACAGCGGGATACCTTTCGTACAGCATTTTAGTTGCTCCGTCCTCATCGGTGATCAAAATTATTCGCAAAAATATGCATATCATCAGCCCCACAGCGGACGGTGTAATTAAGAACAGTAATTCTGTCCTGCCTATGCTGTACTTCTTTTCTTTAAAATCCCGCACAATAATTTTCAGTGTGAAATATATCAGCAGCATGATTATTAAAAACTGAACAAGCTGCATACCGATAGTATAAACATTCAGTTTTATTTCGATATCCCTTTCGGAACGGAAATTCCCGTATTGAACATCTTTGATAATATTGTCAAATACAGCATTGCTGATCTTATCCGATATTATAACAGATATAAAACTGCTTATATCAGTGACTGCCTGAAAAGTTATCACAAGAAAAATTGTGACCGCACGAAAGCCTTTGTACATCAAGACCGCAATAATAAAAAGTATTCCTGCAATAATCAGCGTTCTGAAAAATGATACTTCATAGCTTTCATATCCGGACGGCAGCAGTTCCCAGACCGCTGCCCTTGCCGCAATATAAATAACTGCCGCACACAGACCGTTCCAAGGATTTTTTATTCGGCTTTCCAAAAAGCTGCCGTAAAAATACTGAACACAATACCCTTGAAATATCACCAATACAGAGAAAAATATATTTGCCGCGTCATACATCGGGCACTCCTCCTTTTTGAAGATACCACATATATGTCTTAACAAATTCCCCGTATTTCTTTTTAGTCAGGTAAACCTTATCGCCTTGTACAAGAGTAATGCTTTCGTTGTCATATTCTGTAATATGCGTCATATTGACAATATACGAACGATGACAGCGGTAAAAATTTTCACAAAGCTTATCCTGCATATTTTCAAGCGTACCGTAAATCTCTATGCTTTTTCTTGTTCCGATAATATGTATCTCAAGCTTTTTCCCGCGGCTTTCAATATATAAAATATCTGACTGGTCAAGAGTGAGATTTTTAGTTTTGATAAAAAGACCGCGTTTTTCTTTATTTTTATTCGCCTCCTTTTCGGCTCTGTACAATACCTCTTCAAGCTTTTTCTCATCGACCGGTTTTAACAGATACTGAAATGCGTAAAGCTCCAATGCCTCAAAAACATATTCCTTAATACCCGTAATAAAAATCAGTATAACGTTTTCCTGCCGTTCTCTCAGCAGTTTGGCTGTATTGATACCGTTTATGCCGTTCATTTGAATATCGAGAAAAACTATATCAAAACTTTGTCCGGATGTAAGCAGTTCATTTCCCGCAGCGTAAGAATTAAGACTGCATTTGGGGTCATATTTTTTTATAAGTTCGCAAATATGCTCTCGTACAGCTTTTTCATCATCTACAACCGCAATATTCAAAACTTGTCACCTCGGTTTAATATCCGGAGCTGCTTTCAATTATTATATCGGCATATAATAGTATTTATTT
>CAMWVO010000359.1 GCA_947177695.1 uncultured Clostridia bacterium | reverse complement strand
TTTCATGCCGGGAGCGTCCCCTCCGATTGTTAAAACGCCAATTCTTTTCATATTTTATTGCTACAATATTTATTACGTGAAATCAATAACTTACCATACATCTCTAATTATACTATTTATAGAAAGTTTTGTCAAGCACCGATTTCAACAAAAAAAGCCTTATTTTAAAGCAATATTGTCCTTTCCCGCAATCTGCGCGATAATATCCGCAAAATTTTCGGATATTTTCACCCCCGCGACAGCTTTCGGAGAAAGCTTTTTCTTTAGATCGGAGAGATAGAATATCACCTTTGTGTCTCCGGGATTATCCCTGCACACGTTCAGGATATCCTGCATTACGCCGCTGTCCGAGCGGCATCTTATATAGAGACTTGCTTTTTCCAGTGTTCGGACAAACTGTCCCGCGTCGGCGATCTGTTCGGCGATAAGCTTGGGGTCGCCGTCCTTGTAGGACAGCTTTGCGGTTATGTGTACCGATCTTCCCCTTGTAATAATGTCTCTGTTTGCGGCAAGTATATCCGCAAAAATAATTCCCTCCGCTTCGCCCGTCATGTCCTCAAGGGTGACGAAAGCCATTTTCGCACCGTTTTTCTGGGTGTACAGCTTTACGCCCTGCAAGGTGCAGAATGAGAAAATTTCACTGCCGTCCTTGGGCGGGTCAAGCTCGTCGTAAAGACGCGCGATATCGGTAGCGCCGCAAAGTTTGGCATAGGGACGGTAATCCTCCAGCGGGTGTCCCGAAAGGTACGCGCCCGTGATCTCCTTTTCCATTTCAAGCTTGACGGCAAGGGGATATTCGGGAAGTCTCTCAAAGGAAAAGCTGTCCCCGCTGTCCTCTGCGGTATCGAAAAAGTTTATCTGACCTTCCATGTTGCTCAGGGAGTACCTTTGGACAGAGCCGAAGATCTTATCGTAATTTTCCAGCATTTCCCGTCTGGTATAGCCGAAGCAGTCCAGCGCGCCGCACTTGATAAGACTTTCGATCGCGCGCTGGTTCAGGTCTCTGCCGCTTATCCGCTTGCAGAAATCGTTAAGGGACTTGAACGCGCCGTTTTGTTCCCGCTCATCCAGAAGATCGCGTATGGAGTTGTATCCCAAATTTTTCACCGCTAAAAGCGCAAAGCGTATTCCCTTTGCGGCGGGAGAGAAGCCGAAGCCGCTTTCGTTCACGTCGGGACTTAAAATCTTCACGCCGTTTTTGGAGCATTCCGAAGCGTACTCTAAAATCTTGCCAGTACTTTCAAGGAAAGCCGACATCAGCGCCGCCATGTACTCCTTGAAATAATAATGTTTGAGATAGGCAGTCTGATAGGAAACATGGGCGTAAGCCGCCGCGTGGGACTTGTTGAACGCGTAGGAAGCAAAGCTTTCCATCTCGTCGAAAATCTCGTTGGCGATTTCCGTGGATACGCCGTTCTTAGCCGCTCCCTCAACGAAGATACCGCGCTCTTTCAGCATTTCGGCGGTCTTTTTCTTAGCCATTGCGCGGCGGACCAAGTCCGCCCTGCCGTAGGAGTACCCCGCCATTTTTCGGCATATCTCCATGACCTGCTCCTGATAAACGATACAGCCGTAGGTAACGTTGAGAATGTCCTTTAAAATGGGGTGCTTAAAGGTGACCTTTTGAGGATTATGACGGCACTCGATGTACCGCGGTATGCTGTCCATAGGTCCGGGACGGTACAGGGACAGTACGGCTATAATGTCCTCGATAGATTCGGGTTTAAGCCGCATAAGTACCTGCCGTATGCCCGCGCTTTCAAACTGGAATATCCCCGTGGTCAGCCCCTGTGACAGCATTTCGTATACCTCGGGGTCGTCTATTGGAATTTTATTTATATCAAAGCTTGGATTTTTCTTGCGGATAAAATCGGAAGCGTCCCGAATGACCGTCAGGTTGCGCAGTCCGAGAAAGTCCATTTTAAGCAGTCCAAGACTTTCCAGAGCGGTCATGGTGTACTGGGTCACGGTAACGTCTCCGTTTTTCTGCACGGGGACGTAGTTGCTTACAGGTGCGGGACATATCACAACTCCCGCCGCGTGGGTGGAGGCATGGCGGGGCATACCCTCAATTTTCCGCGCCGTGTCGATAAGTCTGCGGACGGTCTCGTCGCTTCTATAGAGCGCAAGCAAGTCCTCGCTGTCTTTAAGCGCGCCGTCAAGGGTAACGTGCAGACCGTATGGTATCAGCTTGGATACCTTGTCCGCCGCCTGATAGGGGATACCCATGACACGCGCAACGTCCCGCACAGCGCCCTTTGCCGCCATTGTTCCGAATGTGATTATCTGTGCGACCCTGTCCTCGCCGTACTTTTTTACAACGTAGTCGATGACCCGCTGCCTGCCCTCATAGCAGAAATCGATATCGAAGTCGGGCATTGACACTCTTTCGGGATTGAGAAACCGCTCGAACAGCAATCCGTATTTCATGGGGTCTACGGAGGTTATGCCGATACAGTAGGCGGCAATGCTTCCCGCGCCCGAACCTCTGCCCGGACCCACGGGAATATCATGCTCGCGGGCGTAGCGGATAAAGTCCCACACAATGAGGAAGTAGTCCACGTACCCCATTTGGGTTATCACGCCAAGCTCGTAATCCATTCTCTGGACGTACTCCGCGGGAGGATTTTCGCCGTACCGTTTGGTCAGACCTTTTCGGCAAAGGTCGGCAAAGTACGCGGTGTTGTCCGAAACGCCATCGGAGGTGAATTTCGGCAGAAGCAGCTTGCCGAATTCAAAGGTCACATTGCACCGCTCCGCTATCTTTGCTGTGTTGTCAACGGCGTGGGGGACGTTTGCAAACAGCTGCCGCATTTCCTCCTCGGACTTAATATAGAACTCGTTTGTGGGGAACGACAGGGGATTTGGCTCGCTCAGCGGCGTGTTGGTCTGTATCGCTATCAGAGTGCGCTGGATATCCGCGTCCTCTTTCAGAATGTAGTGTGCGTCGTTTGTTGCCGCAAGGGGAATGCCCGTCTCGGCGGAAAGCCTGTAGAGAAGCGGTAAAATGCGTATTTCCTCGGAAATATCATGGTTCTGGACTTCGATATAGTAGTTGTCTCTGCCGAAAATTTCCAGATATCGGAGAGCCACAGCCTTTGCGTTGTCGTACTCGCCGTTTGCAAGCTTTCGTGGAATTTCCCCCGCAAGACAGCCCGACAGAGCAATAAGCCCCTCGTGATATTTT
>CAMWVO010000358.1 GCA_947177695.1 uncultured Clostridia bacterium | reverse complement strand
CGGAATCGTAGTAGCTTTGAGTGCGGTACCAGTTGGTGATTATCCAGACAAGACGCTTAGTCTGCCCGAGAGCGCCGCTGCCGACTATCTCCCGAGCCTTGCGGTAAAGGGGATCGGTGCGCTGATTGAACATTATCGCGAACTTCACTCCCGAGCGCTCCGCCGCTTCGTTCATCTCGCGGACGCTGCGCGCGGTCACTCCCGCGGGCTTCTCGGTCATAACGTGAATACCGCGCTTGAAGCACTCAATTGCGTAAAGGGGATGATCGTAATGCGGCACGGCGATAAGCGCCGCGTCGACAAGTCTGCTGTCCAGCAGCTTCTCCGCGCTATCAAAGCAGCGGACGGAGGGGCATATTTTCAATGCATTGTCCAGTTTTTCGGGGTTTATATCGGCGACCGCGGTCACCTCGACTTTAGGGCATTTTCCCTCTGCGACATTTCGAAGATGTCCGCTTCCCATATTGCCAACGCCGATTATTCCAAGCCGTATTTTATCCATTACAATTCCTCCATTATCTTTTTCAGTGCATCTACTGCCGCGCCGAATGCCGTGCGCGGATCGGGATAGCAGTATTTCCGCTCCGCAGCTTCGCCGCGTTCGAGCTTGTCAAGCCCGTTGAACACCGACAAATGCGGCTCGACGGTCAGTACCTCGCCGTGGTATCTTTTCAGAATATACGGTATGTTCCCTATGCCCTTTCCCGCAGGCACGACCGAACCGTCCGTAAGAGCGTCCTTGATGTGCAGATACTCAACATACGGCGAAAGCAGCTCCCATGCCGACGTTGTTTCCTGTCCGCACTGGACGAAATTCGCGGGGTCGAACACCGCGCGCAGTTCGGGGAAATTTTTATGTATTTCGGTGCATCGTTCGGCATTGTCGCCGTAAATTCCCTTTTCGTTCTCGTGACAAAGTAATACGCCGCTGCCCTTTGCCGCCGCAAGCATTTTTTCCAGCCGTTTCATTACCTCGTCCGAATAACGCTTCGGATTATCTTGTGGAACATAGAAGCTGAATATGCGAATATGCCTTGTGCCGAGGATATCCGCAAGCTCAAGTCCGCGTTTGAATTTTTCCAGATGTGGTTCAAAGTCCTTGGTAATGCCGATCTTTCCGAACGGCGAACCCAACGCCCACACCGATATCCCCGCCGCGTCAAGTCGTGCGCGGATATCACGAGCCTTATCCACCGTAATATCCGAAATGTTTTCACCGTCAACGCCGCGAATTTCAAGGTACTTAACGCCGGTCTCCGTCATTGCCGATATCTGACCGTCAAGGCTGCTGTCCGCTTCGTCCGCAAATGCCGCAAGTCTGAATTTCATTTGATGACCTCCCAAATGGTTTTGTTTGATGTAATTATAACAGAATAATATTTGCATTACAATTGTTATTTTAAGCAAAATATATTGCAATTTCGCGCATAATATGATATACTGATCAAAAGGGGGGTAAATGTGGATATTCTTGAGGAATTCAATACGGATGGACTGTATATTCGTTACGCGGTCGATAATGCTCCCGACGATAAAAACTTCACAATGCACATTCACGAACAGTGCGAGATATATTGCTTTATATCGGGCGACGCGGAATATCTTGTAGAGGGCGCGCGTTATCCCCTGAAAAGCGGAAGCGTACTGATAATGCGCCCCGCCGAATCTCACAGGGCGCGGATCCTCGGAAGCGGAAAATACGAACGTTTTGCGTTAAATTTCTCATTTTCGGTGACGGATATCCTCGATCCCCGTCGTATTTTGGTGAAGCCCTTTCTTGACCGCCCGCTCGGGCGCGGCAACCTGTATTCCGCACGGGAGCTTGGAAGTGAAGCGGCGCGGCTTTTTGAGGAAATGCGCGGCGGCACAGACGAATACGAACGCAGGCTTATTATATCAACGCGGCTTTTTACACTGTTGGAGCTGATATACAAGGCATATCTCAGACGCGGAACGGACGGATACGCGCCGCCTACGGAGTTGTCGGAACAGCTTGTCGCGTATGTTAATGATCACCTTTTTGAAGAGTTGTCCGTTTCACTGTTGGCGGAGCGTTTTTTCCTCAGTCCGTCGCAGATCGGCAGGGTATTCCGCAAGGCTACGGGAGCTTCGCCATGGGAATACATCACGATAAAACGTCTGACCGCCGCGAGGGAGAGAATACGTCGCGGCGAGCCGGCGGGCAACGCTGCCGAGAGCACGGGCTTCGGAGACTATTCGTCATTCTACCGTGCGTATGTAAAACGTTTCGGGTGTCCGCCTAAGAACGATACGATATAGAGTGTGTATCGGATTTTAATTTCTCATAAAAAGACTTGACAAAACAAATAAAGAGTGGTAATGTATATTTGACGGAATACACAGATGCGTTAAATCAACGCAGAGTCTATATTTTTACGGGGGTAATGCTATGAAGAAAATATTGATCATTCAAGGCGGCGGACGTCCTAACGGAAATACCGATCAGCTTGTGAAAGCATTCGCCAAAGGCGCTGACGATTCTGGGCATGAGGTTGAAATCATATCGCTTATCAAGAATGAGATCAAGGGGTGTCTCGGGTGCAATGCCTGTCGATACGGGAAACCGTGCGTTCAAAAGGACAGCTTCAATGATATAGTCTCGAAAATCATGGCTGCCGATTTGCTTGTGCTTGCTTCTCCGCTTTACTTCTGGACTATATCATCCCGCATAAAAGCTTTTATTGAAAGGGTTCTACTGTATTGCCGAAGAGGATAAAAATCCGCCGTTGGGTCGATATGAACGGTATCCCAAAAAGGACTGCGCTTTGCTTATGACCGCAGCGGACAACTTCTTCTGGACGTTTGAACAAGCTGTGTCGTACTACAAGTTCACGTTAATCAACTATATCGGTTTTCACGATAAGGGTATGCTGCTAGCCGGCGGCTGCGGCGACACTAACGGTAAACCTCAGATCAACAAGACCGAACATCTGTCTGCTGCGTATCAATTCGGTGAGGAAATTTACAAAGAATAAGTTTTCTCTTGCGGAGCAATATGCGAACGAATCAACGGTCTTGTTAGTGGTTAATTAAAATTTATACGGCTTTTTGAAAAAAGTACTTGACAAAACAAAAGTGTTGTGATATAATATTATATGTTCAGTGGGAGACTGCTGGATTTTAATACGCAGATGTGGCGGAATTGGCAGACGCGCTAGCTTCGGGT
>CAMWVO010000357.1 GCA_947177695.1 uncultured Clostridia bacterium | reverse complement strand
TAAGAAACTCGGAATATTCATAAATACTCTGTTTCGGACTATCCTCGGATAGTCCCTTTTCATTTCCAAAGCTTTAGTGCGGATTTTTTTACTTATTTTCTCCGAAAATGGCATTTTAAAACCCTGCATATTTTTTGTCTCCTTTTGTCGAATGTGTATTCATAGTTTTATTGATACCAGTATATCATAAATTTCACAAAAAGTCAAACAAATCCCATAAGTACAAGGAAAACTCAATATGAATGACTGACATAACACATTCGATTGACACGTAAAACCATTCACTGATATTGCCTTTTCACACCTGCGGCGGTATACTGAAAACAGGCTGAAACGCCAAAAACAAAAATTAAAGGAGGACAAAAATATGTCCGAAAGAAAAAATGAATTTCCCGAAATGCTCACAGCGGAGGATTTACAGAATTTTGGTTTTACACGTTCTATGGCATATGCGTTTCTCAACCGTGTGGACGTTCCCGTTATCAAAATCGGAAAGAGGAAATTTATCCGCAAGGAGAAATTCTATGAATGGCTTGAAGAACAGGAAAGGAGCGGCGACAAAAATTGACGGTCAAGGAATTTTGCAAAAAGTATCAAATCTCACAGCAGGCTGTTTATGCAAAAATCAAAAGGAAGTCAGCGCAGCTTGACGGTCACTTTACTAAGTCGGGCGGTCAGCTTGTAATTGACGAATTTGCCGAAAAAATTTTAGCACCCCGACCGCCCGACTACTTCTTATTGGAGAAAAACAAAAATCTTCAGGAGGCTCTTAATAAGAAAGACACAGAGCTGTACAATCTGAAATATGAGTGCGACCGCAAAATGAAAAAGTATGAAGATTTGAAAAATGAACTGGCAGAGAAAAATCAGAAAATTGAAAATCTTCAAACTGACATTGCGGAGAAAAGTTCAGAAATTGAAAATTTCACAAATCAGCTTGCAGAGAAAAATTTAAAAATTGCCGATTATGAAAAAAGTGCGGCGGCTCTTTCCGAGGAAAATTTGAAACTTTCCGAAACGGTCCGTTTGCTTACAGATGAAATTCTGAACAGAGACAAAAAGATTGAGGAACTCCAAAACAGAAATGCTGAGCTTGAAGTTGCCGCAAAAAAGCCGTTCGGATTTCCGTCAAAAAGGGGTTAAATGTGTTGAAAATCAACACGTTTAAAATTGCTGTAAAAGGTTTACACAGAGGTGTGCTTGGAGGATAGCAAGCGCAGAAAAAGTATCCACTTTTTCGTTTAAGGCTGCCGCCCTAACACCCGCAGGAAAGGAGCATACAATGAGCAAAAGAACAATCGAAAAACACATCTGTCAAAATTTCAAGTATAATTTTTAGGCATTGGTAACATTCCTTTCCGTTAATTTATCTGTAATACGCTTGATTAGTGCGAGCCTGTTGTTTCAGTTCCTGCAATGCTCTTTGCTCCAGTAATAGATCCTGTTCCGCTTGCTTGATTTCTTCCTGCTCCCTGCGCTGCCGTTCAAGGATAAAGTCATAATCGCTTTGCATTTGCCGCAAGTAGGTTTTGTAATTCCCTGCCGCCTCTGCCTTTTCCTTTTCAGCTATATCAAGGCTTTTGTCGATTTCCGATAGCTCGTATCTCAACCTTTCAAGCTCCTGTCCGTGAGCCTTAATATCTGCCTCGGAACGAAGATTGTATTTTGCAAGGTAATTTAATTTTGCAAGTTCCTCAAACTGAACATAAGTAGGCGTTTTGATTTTATTAAGCTCCAAATACCTTGTACCGTTGTTCAGAATGTTTTCCTTTTCTTCTATCTTCCGTAACAGTTCATCACGGGATTTTTTTATTCTGTCCGATTTGTCTTTTGCGTTATTTACGACATTTTCAAAATCGTTGACCGATTGGATTTTGTTGTCACAAAGATATGTAAGCAATTCCGCATTTCTTCGGAGTTCCCCATAAGTCGCCCTGTATGAATTGTCGGGTTTACGGTAAACCATAATCTGCAATTCACGCAAACACAAAGCATACTCCCTCTGAACGCCCTCATACTTCATAACTGCCGCAATGGACATTTCCCGATTTTTGTTATCAATACGGTATTGCAATTCCTCAATTCCGTAACCGTCCCCCAAGCGCAAACTTCTGACTGACTTTTTGCTCCACGGTGTTTTAATCGACATATATTTTTTTAGTGTGACAATATATCCCTTTTGTCTTAATTGCTCCGCTAAATCTGCTACAGATCGAATATCTTCCTGTAAAACCAATTTATCAATATCATCACAAAGCCGTGTTTTCCACGAAACGTTCTGCTGACGTGCAAGCCAATCAGAGTATTTTTGATTAGAGTGATATTCTTTATTTTCAATAATACTCAAACCGTGATTTTTGCAGATTTTATCGGAAATATCACGGCAGCGCCCAAGTGTAGATTTATTGTCATACCACCTTTTGCCGTTTAGGTCATATGCCGCAACAGCAAAATGATTATGAATATGCTGGCGGTCGATATGGGTAGTAATCAACACTTGCCTGTCTCGCCCAAATACTTTTTCTGCCCATTCCACACCGATACGGTGAGCCTGTTCGGGAGTAATTTCGTTCGGTTTAAAGGATTGAATGTAATGGTGCAGTCGGATTTTTTCTTTTCCGCCAACATCTGCATTTTGAGATTTTTTAGAAAATCTCTCCTTTGCAAATCTTTCAAAAGTGTTGCCCATTTCCTCATAGGCACTTTCGGGGGCGGTCGAGCAGTTCAGTCCAGTCGCAAGCTTCATTTCATCGGTTTTGTTGACCTTTAAAATATATCTGATTAGTTTAAGCGGCGAACGGTGAATTGCAATGTGTTTTATAATTGCCATAAAATCACCTACGTCAGCACTTCGCATTTAAGCGGCAGCAGATAATTTCCAAAAACCGCACGAAAATATTCAAAGGATTTTTTCATATCCTCAATGTCTTTGGCATAGACCGACTGCGTACTGTTTGCCACTTTTGCAATTTGGTTAAGCTCGTTTCCGATACGGTTAAATGACATTATGAGATGATTGAATTGTTTCATATCGTAATTTTTGATAATGCCCTGAACGGACATTTCTCTGATAAAAGTTCCCGCCCTCTGACCAAGAGCGGCGGCTTTTTTGGAGATAATGTCCCATTCCTCGGCGTTATATTTTATGTGTTTTTCGATTGTTCTTTTGCTCATTGTATGCTCCTTTCCTGCGGGTGTTA
>CAMWVO010000356.1 GCA_947177695.1 uncultured Clostridia bacterium | reverse complement strand
ACTCCGGATCGTCCAGAATGTATGTGATCTTGTACAGCAAACTGTCCCCAGTATAAGCTCCGCCGCCGATGCGCCGCAGTCCAACGTTCAGACTGTACGGATCTATCTGCTTATCCGGGACAAATTCGTTTAATGCGAGGTAATCGCCAACTTCATAAAGACGGTCTTTCCTATGTACCACAAATGTTTTTGTGCCATCCTTCAGCTCCTTGAAATCGTCAGGGTAGCATTTATCCCAGTGTATCATATATCCTCCTTTTTTATCAATTCGATTGACGTGTTATTCTTGATAAAATGAGCTTTCATCATGCGGAAGCTGTTCCAATAAGGCAGGAAATATTCAAACGTCATTCTTTTCTTGCACTCTTCTCGGAAAGCCTTTCGCTCTCGTTTTAGGCGATTTCTTTGCTTTTGATCAAGATAGCATTTTGTATGACGGCTGCAAAATCTGCGTCGAATGTCGCAGTCGTCCCTTGCCCATTTAAGTTCAAACTTTCCGTCAATGAATACTACGATCACATAACGGAGCGGCTTTTCCTGTCGGCATTCCAACGTTACATTATACCCGTCGATTAGCAGTTCCGCTCTTCCGAACGGATGAGAAAGCTCATCTTCAATGCGTTTCCAATCCTCATTTGTCATTCTGCACCTCGTCTTTCAGCGGACACCATTTCGGTGTTTTCTTGATCGTAAATTCGTTCGACCGCCGCGGAACGTAACAGATCGGTTTTGACGAAGCGCAAGCCATCTCCGCAGCTACGGGGTGCTCACAATAATATCTGCCCCGTGCGCTGCCATGACCGCCGCCCACGCAATAACGGCAGGTTTTGCATTTCAATATCGGTTGGTTCTTATCAGACATCAGTTTTCCTCCTTTTCGGGAACACGCCTGTTCCATGCGGCAGCAGCGGCTTCATAGGCAGTGTACGGAGTATCTGTCAAAGCCGATGTGGTACAAATTCCGCATTTCGTACAATAAACAATACCACCGTCACCGTGATTTACCACAGAATACATTGGCTCGCCGCCACAAAACGGGCACGGCTTGAGCTTAATATTGTCCATCATCGTCAGCTCCTTGTGGATCAAATTTTTGTGCCTCATCACGAGCTGATTTAACGGCTCTTGTTAAGCCGTTCATCAGTTTCTCAAACGCTTCGTCCCAGCTTAAATCGGATACTGTTGCCATGCCGGCAGTCACGTTAAAGATTGCATACCCAATATCGGATATTACTTCTATCATATCTCCGTCAAATTCATATACGCACTTTTTGCTGTCTATGCTAATCACCCTTATTCACCTCCAGCAATTTCGTCATTTCCTCAAATCTGCGCCGAGCCTCTCGCTTCCGTCTGCTTACCCCACGTAATTCCACTGGATAGCAGCGCTCCAGAACACGGTCATAAATTCTCGCGCACCGGATATCCTCGGAATGCTTGAACGTCTCCAGCGGCAAATTTGACGTATAGATCACGGGTTTTCCGCTGCGGTACCGCGCGTCGGTGACGGCGTATATCCGCTCAAACCCGTAGTCGGTGGAGCGTTCCGCGCCGAGATCGTCCAGAATAAGCAGATCGATATCGTCCATTCTCCGAATAATATCGTCCGCGCTGTCGATCAGCGTTACCAGCGAGACCATGACCACCGAGTAATTTTTCTCCAGCAGCGCGTTTGCGATGCACGCCGCGGCGAACGTCTTTCCCGTGCCGACGCTGCCGAAAAGCAGCAGTCCGCGGTTATCTGCGAGCATTTGCGGAAATTTCTCCGCATACCGCTCGCAAATAGTTATACTGCGCGAATTTTCGCCGTCCATGTCCGCGTCCGCGAACGTACACTCCGACAGCGTGCCGTTCATCATCGACAGCCGCCGAAGCTCCGCCGCTCTGATCGCTCTCTGAGCCTCCGCGCTTTGGCGTTCGCGTTCCTCATCGGCGCGCTTGGCGCACTCACACCATGTAGGGAAGATGATCTCCTCGCCGTGGAATTCCGTGCGGTACTCGGTCGGAGTGTTGCACTTCCCGCAGTAGATCAGCCCGTCCTTTATGTAGTCGCCGTTCTGCGGCACGCACTTCTCCGACATGGTTTTCGCGAACATTCTCGCCAGATCTACCGCTTTATCCATACTCATCAAACGGATTCCCGGTCATGGGCGCGGACGGTGCGGGCGTGATCGGCGAGTAGTTGCCCTCGATGATCTTCAAAGCGTGTTCCGGTTCAAGTATCCAGTTAAAGTTGGCATGCCAATTTTCTTTGTTCTTACCGTTCAAAAAACTGCTTTGTGCAGTCTTTTTAAAAATCTCAATAGGGTCAAATCCGGCTTTAATACACCGCGCTATGATCTGTTTCCGATCTAAGGTGAGCTTTTGAACCGGCAGCAAATTTTTGCAAATGCTGTTGTACTGCTCAATAATAAAACGATAATCAATATTTTCGGGCAGTGTTTTAAGGTCTTTCAAGAACCTTTTCAACTCAGCAAATTGCTTGGCGGTAAGCTCCAGATCGAGCACGGTGTCATGCTCAAGATCATGCAGCTTATACTTTCCCATAAAATCCTCTCCTTTCCGTTAAGATCCCAGCTCTGCATTTACACGGGCTTGCAACCGTTATCCATTGGATAGCTGCATTAAGGCGGAGCGGCGAACCGCCCCGAAAAGTATTATTTCTCCTCAAATTCCGTATCATAATTGAGGCACATTGCCGCTCCCATAAAAACAATGCCAATAACGGATCTTATAATCGCGCTCCGCTCATCGGCTGCTCCTATCGACGCATTCTCCGCGAGGAAATCCAGCCGTCCCACCGCGCCCAAACAAAGCAGCATACCCAAAATCAAAAGTACAAGACCTATGATGTGTCTGACTTTCTTCACTTGTACAGCTCCTTTCGTATAGTCCGTATTTTCGGCTGTGTTTTATCCAAGCTTCTGTTCTGGATAATCATCTCTTCGGCGGTGTCTTTGACGACGAGCCAATCCTCGCAATTATATTGAGCGGCTTGCATAATCATTTTTTGCTTTCGCGTAGGTCTTTTCGCGTGTTTCATCTTCTCCGCACCGCCTTTTCCATGCCCTTGAGATCGAGGTGCATCATCTTTGCCATTCTGACAAGTCCGTCGAGATCGCAGCTCCCCATATCGTAGGCGTTAACCAAAATCCGAAACGCGCAGCGCGCGGCCGCGGCGGGCTGAGCGAGAGTGTGGGGGGGTGCGAGG
>CAMWVO010000355.1 GCA_947177695.1 uncultured Clostridia bacterium | reverse complement strand
GTATTATACAGATGGAATAATTATAATTTTACATATATAACAAAAAGACAGTCCGCAATCTTTTTTGCAAATATATGTGCAGAGCTGAAAAACGTGGTGTTACAGACATTTTCATTGTCATCATATATCCGCGGAACGGCAGAGCGGTTTATCATTGTATTATGCGACCTTTTATTAATAGTTATTTGTACCGCAGGATCATGGTTGGTTCAAGCTGTATCTGAATGTTAACAGAAAACTTTTTTGTGGAAAATGTTCATATAATTACCTCACATAATAGATTTTTGCCCGCTTATAATACTAAGGCAAACCCCAAAACGCGGTTTTGAAAAAATCGCAGAAATGCAAAAACAAAAATTATGTAAGGAGTTAAACATTATGAAGAATGTAAATACTGTTCAGGGCAAGGAAACAATGGAGCGCTTCAAGATGGAAGCTGCAAACGAGGTAGGCGTTAACCTCAAGAACGGCTACAACGGCGACCTTACTTCAAGAGAAGCAGGTTCTGTAGGCGGTCAGATGGTCAAGAAGATGATCGACGCTTACAAGCAGGGTATCAAGTCCTAACCGACCTGACGGATAAAAAATAGTATATGCCGCGCGGGATAAAAAATTCAGTGCGGCAGGTGAAAAGCTCCCCTTTTGTCGGACGGAGACATTTGGCAGAATATGCCTGTCTCACGACAAAAGGGGACAAATTTTTCCTTCCGTGAATTACATCAGTTCAACCATAAGCTCCACCGCCTGAGCCACTTTTACCGCTTTATCCGCAGGGACGTTTGCAAGAGCGTTTTTTATCCTCTGCACGGCTTCCTCCGAAGTGGGTTTCGGTTCCATGGAAAAATCCATAAGCTCGCACATGGGAATTTTCAGTCCCGTGCATATTTTGTAAATGGTCTCGATGGTTGGACATTTTTCTCCGCGCTCCACCTGGCTCAGGTATGCGGGGTGAATGTCCGAGTCGAAAGCGAGAGCCTCCTGACTCATTTTTCTCATAACTCTGAAATCGCGTATTCTGCTGCCTACTTTGTAGGCTATTTTTTCCCGTTCAAAGCTCATATCGCACCGCCTATCTTTAATTAAATGGAAACGTGTTTCGCCGCTGACAGATATTTCCGTCAATTAGACCGATCACTTTGCACTGTGTATATAATATAGTATATTATAACTTTATATCCTATCGGCAATTCGGACAAGTATCTAAAGACATAAAAAAAGTTTTACGATATGCTGAAATTATTAATTTTTGGACGGCGACATCTGCTGTCGTTTTGTGCAGATCTGCACACAGAAAGTGTTAAAAAGCTGTGTGCATAATAACCAACCTCAAAATGAAAAATTGTCTGATATAACAGAATTTTGTCAGAAAGTATTGTTTAACTAAATTTTTAGTGATATAATATCTATGTCTATAAATTGAAAGGAACTGTTTTATGCAAAATGATAATTTTAATCAGGGGTTTAAATATTACCGTGTGCTGAAAATTTACGGCAAGCTTATGAGCGGCGAGGTGGTCAACAAGACCGAGGAGGCAAGAGCTTTCGGGGTAACTGAGCGCACCTTTCAGCGGGATATCGAGGATCTGCGCTGTTTTTTTGCCGACGACGCGGACGACGGCGGCGGGCGCAGGGAACTTGTCTACAGCAGGGAGCTGAACGGCTATCACCTTGTGAATGAGGATACCTCCGTGCTGAACGACAGCGAGTTCATTGCGGTATGCAAGATACTGCTGGAGAGCCGCGCTTTTGCGAAAGAAGAAATGGCGTCCGTTATAAATAAGCTGCTGGAATGCTGCGTACAGCCTGAAAGCAGGCGGATAATGGACGAGTGGACGGCAAACGAGCTTCGCTGCTACCTTGAGCCCCGCGGCAGAAAGCGTTTTATTGATTACGTTGGGGATATAAGCAAAGCCGTCAGCGAACGCAGATACATGAAGATAGTTTATATCAGGCAGGACGGTTCGGAAACGGAGCGGGTCATAAAGCCCGTCGGGATAATGTTTTCGGAGTATTATTTTTATCTTTCTGCCATTTCGGAAAATGTCGGCGGCGGTATTCATATATCCGCATACAGGATAGATATGATACGGAGCTTTGAGATACTGGACAGATGCTTTGACGTTCCCGACGGCTTTGACGAGATCGAGTTCCGAAGCCGTATGCAGTTTATGAACGGCGGAAAGCTCCGCAGGATAAAGCTTTTGTACAAGGGAAAAAATGTGGGAAGCGTTCTGGACAGATTTCCCGCTTCAAGGATCGTAGGCAGAACGGACGAGGGCTTCGTACTTATAACGGAGGTTTTCGGAGACGGCATGGATACGTGGGCAAAAAGCCGCGGAAACGCCGCGGAAATACTGAACGGCTGAAAACAGAGGACAGTACACGGAAAACGGTTCTGTCCTCTGTTTTTATTTATTGCAGGAAAAATACTCTGTAATCAAATTTTAATTGACATTTTCTATAATATGGTTTATACTTAATATGTATTGCTATGCTTTTAGGCTTGACTGTAACTTATCACAGGCGGTGTACGGAATTGACAGTCTGTACATTACTGCTTTAAATTTTATCCGAAAGGCGGTTGTTAAAATGTCAGAATTTTCAAGACGGCTTCCCGTTTATCTTTTGCTGGACGTCTCAGGCTCCATGCAGGGCGACCCTATCGAGGCGGTAAGACACGGCGTCCGCGCCCTTGTTTCCGAGCTGAGAGGAGACCCTCAGGCTCTGGAGACCGCTTATCTTTCCGTAATTACATTTAATTCCAGCGCAAGACAGGTCACACCCCTTACCGAGCTTATGCTTTTTAAAGAGCCTCAGCTTTCCGCAGGAGGAGCGACCGCTCTGGGCGCGGCTCTGAGACTGCTTTCGGACTGCATAAGGTCAGAGGTGAGAAAGTCTACCGAGACCCAGAAGGGCGACTGGAGACCCCTTGTGTTTATCCTCACGGACGGCGCTCCCACCGACGACTGGCGGGAGGCTGCCGCAATGCTCAAATCCACAAAGCCTGCGAACATCATCGCCTGCGCCGCGGGAGCATATGCCGACACCACCGTGCTTAAAGAGATAACCGAGTGCGTGCTTATGATGAATACCCTTTCTGCGGGTGATTTGGCGCAGTTCTTTGCTTGGGTATCAAGCTCCGTCAAGATGTCCTCGAAGAGCCTTGACGCTAAGCCGGGGGCAAATATTGAGCTTCCCCCGCCGCCGCAGG
>CAMWVO010000354.1 GCA_947177695.1 uncultured Clostridia bacterium | reverse complement strand
ACCAAACACCCTGCTCAAAAGGATATTCGGAGCGATACTTATAGTTTCGGGAGGGAGGCTGCTTCTCAAATGATATGGTCGTTCACGGCGGCTTTCCTGACGGGAATTTTCGCTTCCCTCGGCGTTGGCGGAGGAATGATACTGATAATATATCTGACGGTTTTCGGCGGCTTCGACCAGATATCCGCACAGGGGATAAATCTTATATATTTCATTCCAATAGCGGCTTTGTCGGTGATTATCCACACGAAAAACGGTCTGATACACTGGAAAAAAATTTTCCCCGCAATAGCTGCGGGGATAGCATTTTCCGCGGCGGGAGCGGTTGCCGCAAAGTATTTCGGCTCTCCCGCGCTGAAAAAGATTTTCGCGGTTTTTATACTTTTGATCGGCGTCAAAGAGCTGCTCTACAAGCCTAAGGACGCTGCTGCCCGTTCTTCCGAAAAGCAAGATAAGTCTCCAGAATAATTGTAGCCGCAACCGCGTCCACAACAGCCTTGCGCTTTTTGCCGCGGACGTTTGTCTCGTTCAGGTAATTGTGTGCGGTAACAGTGGTGCTGCGCTCGTCCCAAAGCTCGGTGGGGATACCGCTCTGCTCAGTTACAAGGCGGGCAAACTCCGCGCATTTTTCGGCTCTTTCCCCTATCGTGGGGTTCATATTTTTCGGATAGCCGACTACAATCAGTTCGGCTTTTTCCTTTTTGGCAAGCTCCGCGACCTTTTCCGCGCACCGTTCAAAATTGTACTCGGTAATGACCGTCAGCGGCGAGGCAAGCATTTCGCTCTTGTCGCAGACGGCGATACCTGTCCTGCTGTCGCCGTAGTCCACAGCCATGATACGCATTTTTCAGCCCCCTTACTTCAGTTTTTTCGACAGATACAGGTTCAGATCGTCGTCATTCACGCACTCCGCATACGGAGGACAAACCTTGTCACCGTACCACACTCCCGAACCGTCAAAAATATAGCCCCGCTTTATGTACATTCTTTGCGCCGCTCCGTAGCCGCTGTGAAGTCCCACGCCTAAATACACCGTGTCGGAAAACTCCGCGGCAATCTGCTCGGCAATGTCCATAAGCCGCATACCTACGCCCTTTCTGCGGAATTTCTCCAGCACGTTGAAATCCACTATTTCGGGATAGCCCATTCCCCCGAACGCGCCGTTCATGCAGAACGGATACACGCTGACGTACCCCGCAGGCTCGCCCTCGAAGTCGGCGGCAAGGGCAATGGCTTTTCCCGCCGCAGAATCGCGGATACGCATTTCAAGCTTTTCGGGGGACGCGTCCTGCCACCCTTGGGCGACCTCCTCGCGTGCGAAAATTTCGGGGTCGGACAGCCGCAGATTGCGCACCCTTATTGTTCCGTCGTCGCTGTAGACAGTGTCCTCAATACGGCTCCACTTGGAGCGGGACAGGGTGGACATCTCCGCGGGAAGATGCTCGTTGCTGTTCTTGAAAATGATTTTCGGAGTAAGGTCGTCGCCGTATTCCACCAAAGACACGGCAGTATTGTCCGACCAGCCCACGTCCTTCAGCGCGGAAATAGACCTGCCCATTGCGTGGCAAAGGTAGTTCCGCAGCGCGCAGCCGTGTGAGACCACAGCGATAGTCCTGCCCTGATTCTGGGCGGCAATGTCCGTGACCGCGGCTTTCATGCGTTCGAAAACCTCGGTCATCTTCTCACCGTTCTCAATGTAAAAATCTTCCATATGGTTCTGCCACAGGTCGTACTCGACGGGGTAAAGCACGGGAAGCTCCGCCCAGGGCTTGCCCTCCCAGACGCCGCCGTCTATCTCGATAAGCCGTTCGTCATTTATTATCGGCAGACTGTGGTGCCTGTTCACCGCTTCGGCAGTGGAGATCGTCCTTTTCAGCGGACTTGAATATATACGCTCGATCGGAACGTCCTTGAACCATTCCGCAAGGTATTCAAGCTGCTTCGCGCCCCGCTCGCTTATCTCGCAGTCGGTGCGTCCCTGAAAAAATTCCTGAACGTTTCCCATTGCCTCGGCATGGCGTACAAAATAAATTCTAAGCATAGCTGTTCCTTTCACACAATAAGTTCCGCAAAATTTTTAAGGTACTCCAGAGCGGTCTCGTCCTCGTTCGGTGAGAAGCCGTGTCCCGCTTTTTTCAGTATTTTCAGATCCACCGTTCCTTCAGCTTCCGTCCTGTTTTCGGTATAGGCTTTAAACGCCCTTTCGGAATAGCTTAAATTGACTACCTTGTCGCTGTCGCCGTGGACGATAAGCACGTCCCCCGAAAAACCGGATATTTCGGCAAACGGATCCATGCCGATAACGTCCTCAACATAGACCCTGCCAAGCTTCATTGGACCGCACTGTACTATGTCGGGAATATTGTTCGGGTCAAACTTCGCGAACATCATCTGACCCGCTCGCGCGTCGTCGGGAATACACAACGCTGGATAGAACAAAACCAGTCTGTGTATGCGGTTTTCGGGCTTCGCCGCCGCCAGAGCCGAAACAAACCCGCCCTGACTGCACCCCATAAGCGTGATTTTTTCGGTATCCGCCCCGTCCTGCGATCTTGCGTACTCTATAACGGCTTCCAAGTCCCGCACCTCGGTCAGCACGGACATATCAGTGGTCTTGCCGTCGCTTTTGCCTTTTACAACGCAGCCGCCCGAAAAATCAAAGCAGTAGGAAAGATATCCCATTTCGGCAAACGCCTTTGCGTACTGCCTTACCGTGTCCTGAAAAGCCATGAAGCCGTGGCTCACTATCGCGATCGGAAACTTTTTGCCCTGCGGTGACAACGGACGGTACTCCGTTCCGCGAATGGTCAGACCGTCTCTTTTGCAGGAAAATTCCGTCTCGGAATAATTTACATTCTTATTTTTACCAAACATTTACCTGCTCCTCTCATTAAAGCTCCGAAACGTCCCTTATCCAGCCCGTAACGCCGCGGGGAAGCCGTTCGTCCGCGGGCTTTCCGTCGTCGAACATCAGGTTGTGCTGCACCCAGTTTATCATGCAGTGCTGACCCATTTCCATGCCGTAATCTATTGAGGAAACGCCGCCGTCGCCGTTGTAGACCCATTCGGGGAAGAAACAAAGGGTGTTTTTCATGCTACGTAATTTTTCCTCGCAGGGCGCAATGCACTTGTCAAAAACCGCCATTTCGTCATGCTTGCCGTGAGCAATAAGCAAATTCACGCCGCTTTCGGAAATTTTATCGAGAGCCTTGT
>CAMWVO010000353.1 GCA_947177695.1 uncultured Clostridia bacterium | reverse complement strand
TCGAACTCCCCTATCCTGTCGTCGGAAAATTCCGCATTGAACACCAAAAACGGTCTGCCGCTTATGTCTATGCTCGCAAAGCCGAGAGCCTCGTCCATGGGAATAAAAGCCGTGCCGTAGCGGGCAATACCTTTCATATCGCCGATTGCTTCTTTAAAGGCTTTGCCGAGGACAATACCAACGTCCTCAACGGTGTGATGACCGTCCACCTGCAGATCGCCTACCGCCTTTACGGTAAGACCAATTCCGCCGTGTACCGCAAATGCAGTAAGCATATGGTCAAAAAAGCCTATTCCCGTGGAAATATCCACATTGCCGCCGTCAAGATCAAGCTTAACAGTAATGTCAGTCTCCTTAGTTTTTCTGTTTATTTCAGCAGTTCTCACACCTGATCCTCCCTTTCAATTTCGCCGAGAATTTCATCAAGAGCCTTAACCACGGCAGCGTTTTCCTCGCTGCTTCCCGCGGTAATCCTGATGTAGCTTCCCATAAATCTTATGGCGATAGACCTTTCAAGAAGCCGTTCGTACAGCTCCTTTGACAAGGACGTTTTGATAAAAACAAAATTCGTTACCGAATCGTACACCTTTTCAAGCCTTACATATTTTTTGGAAAGAGCAAGGATTTCTTCCTGTAAAGCTTTTCGGCTTTCCACTATCTGACCGCACAGCTCTTCAAGAAGTTCCTTTTCTTTAAGCACCGTTCCGCATACTGCCTGAGAGATAGAGTCGGTATTATAGGGAGACTTAACGCTTCTGAGCGCGGTCGTAATCGTGTCCCCCGCCACGGCGAAGCCCATGCGAAGTCCTGCCAGACCCATTGACTTTGAGCAGGTTTTGAGAACGATAAGATTATCGTAATTCTCCACCTCGTCAAGGATACTCTGATCCCAGAAATCCATGTATGCCTCGTCCACAATTACAAGGCAGAACACGTTTTTCACAAGCTTGATGATATCCTGTTTGGTAACGCCCAGTGACGTAGGATTGCAGGGATTGGAAAAAATCACTGCCTTGATCTTATTGTTGTTGCAGTAAGAAATAACTTTGGGTATACTGATATGCAGTGAAGCCTCTTTAGGCAGCGTCTCAACGTTCAGTTCGTAGAGACTTCCGTAAAAAGCGTACATGGAAAAGTCGGGCGACAGCGTCAAGATCTTGTCGTCAGTCTCCAGAAAACAGCTTGTGATAATGCTTATAAGCTCGTCGGAACCGTTTGCCGCCGTAACTGATTTTTCGGGTATCCCGTAGTATTCGGCAAAAGCCTTGACAGCTTCGGAAGCCATAGGGTCGGGATAGCGGTTAAGCTGCACGTTTGAAACAGCCTCCGCGATCTTGTCTTTCAGCTTGTCATTTACGTTGAAAAAGGATTCGTTTGCGTCAAGTCTGATTTTGTAGTTTCCCTCCACAGGGTCGTATGGTTCAATTTTTTTCAGTTTGGAGTTAAGTTCGTACATATCAATTTCCTTCCGATTTATTCAAATCTTACCTTTATGGCATTTGCGTGAGCGGTAAGACCTTCCCGCTCGGCAATGCAGACAATATCGTCCTTCGCGTCAAGCAAAGCCTGTTCCGTGTAGTAAATAAAGCTGGAACGCTTCGTAAAGCTGTTCACAGAAAGCGGCGAGAAAAATCTTGCCGTGCCGCTTGTGGGCAGAACGTGGTTAGGTCCCGCAAAATAATCTCCCAAAGGCTCGGGAGCATACTTGCCCAAAAATACCGAACCTGCATTGTCAATCTGACCGATATACTGCATGGGATTTTCCACCTGCATTTCAAGGTGCTCGGGAGCAAGTCCGTTTGCAAGCTCAATGGCTCTGTCTATCGAATCGGTAACAATGACCGCGCCGTAATCTGACAGGGATTTTTCAATTATCTCTTTTCTCGAAAGAGCGCTGCACTGTCTTTCCAGCTCGGCAATAGTTTTGTCGGCAATATCCTCGCTTGTGGTGATAAGTATAGCCGAAGCAAGCTTGTCGTGCTCAGCCTGTGACATAAGGTCTGCGGCAAGATATTTGGGGTCGGCAGTTTTGTCAGCAACAACCAAAATCTCGCTGGGACCCGCTATCATGTCAATGTCAACCTTGCCGTACAGAAGCTTCTTTGCGGTAGCAACAAAAATATTTCCGGGACCTACTATCTTGTCAACCTTGGGTATAGTCTCCGTACCGTAAGCAAGAGCCGCCACAGCCTGCGCTCCGCCCGCAAGGAAAACCCTGTCTACACCGCATATTGCCGCCGCCGCAAGGATATCCTTGTTAGGCGTACCGTCTTTAAGCGGAGGGGTTATCATGATGATTTCCTTTACACCCGCAATTTTTGCGGGAACAGCATTCATCAGTACCGAGGAGGGATACGCCGCCGTACCGCCGGGAACGTAAAGTCCTACCCTTTCAAGACCTCTCACACGCTGACCAAGAATAACGCCGTTGTCGTGAGGGTCAATAAAGCCCTGTTCCTTCTGACGGCTGTGGAAAGCCGAAATATTTTCCATAGCGTTCAGCAGAGCGCTTGTGAACTTCTCGTCAGCCTCTGTAAGCGCGTCCTGAATTACCTCTAACGGTACTTCGTAATATTCGGGAAGCTTTCCGTCAAACTGTAAAGTATAATCCTTTACAGCCTTATCTCCGTTTGTCTTAACGTTCTCAATAATTTCGGACACAATTTCCGTGACCTTTTTATCCGTTTCACCGTTGCGTTTTTCAACCTCTTTAAGAAATTCCGTTTCGCATTTGCCGTCGGCAATAATTTTTCTTATCATAATTCGTACCTCCTAATAATATATTTTACAGCTCGGAAACGTATCTATCAGTTTTCTGATATCGTCGCTGCTGACCGAAGTACCCTGCAAATTCAGCATTTTAGGGTTTGCAAGCCCAAAAAGTGCGCTTACATCGCTGATAGGATTGTCCTGCAAATTCAGTCTCTGAAGATTTGTAAGCTCCGAAATTGCGCTTATATCGCTTATTTGATTTTTACCCAAGTTTAAATATTCAAGATTTTCAAGTCCCGAAACTGCGCTTATATCGCTTAGCTGATTTCTATACAGGTCTAAATGCTTAAGGCTTGTAATTTCCGAAAGCGGGCTGATATCATTTACTTCATTATAATGCAAATCCAATTTTGTAAGGTTTGTCAGCCCTGCCAACGGGTTTATATCACTTATTTTAATATCTACCAAATTAAAATCGGTAAGATGTACAAGACCTGAAAG
>CAMWVO010000352.1 GCA_947177695.1 uncultured Clostridia bacterium | reverse complement strand
AAAATATACTTTGGGTATTATTTTATATGAAATATACTGTTATTCTGAAAGAAAACAAGGATTTTCTTACCGCCTACAAGCGGGGCGGTTATGCCGCCGGCAGAGCTGTCACGGTCTATTACCGCAAAAACGGCAGAGGAAAAAAACGTCTGGGTATCACCACGGGAAAAAAGGTGGGCAACGCGGTGGTGAGAAGCCGCTGCCGAAGAATTATCCGCGCCGCCTACAGAGAGAACGAAAGCCTTTTCCCGAAAGGCTTCGACTATGTTATAGTCGCTCGTCCCGGCTGCGGGGACTGCAAGTCCACCCAGATAAGCAGCTTTCTGAAAAACAAGGCTTTGCCCTCCGTGCTGAAGTCCATGGAGAAAAAGGCGGGAAACGGAAAGTCTGACAAGTCCGCAGAGATCACTAAATAATATACGGATTGTAATGAAAAAAATATTATTACTTTTAGTAAAATTCTATCAAAGGAAAATTTCTCCTTTGAAAACACCCTGCTGCAAATATTATCCTACCTGTTCGGCGTATGCGCTAACGGCTATCGAAAAGCACGGCGCGCTGAAGGGCACGGCTCTGGCGGTGTGGCGGATACTCCGCTGCAACCCTTGGAGTCTTGGCGGCGTGGACGAAGTCCCCGAAAGGTTTGGCTTCTATACGCTGAGTAAACGCTACGGAAGGGGCAGGACTGTTCCGCCCGACTGTGACATCTCACTCCCGCGGGAAGATTAAGAACGGTCAGCAAACTTCGCAAACTATGATGACTGAAATGTATCCGAGACATAATACAAAAAGTTGTTTTCTATATATTTATACGGAAAGTAATATCATCGGAGGTCAAAATGAGCGAACTTATCGGTATCCCTCTTGGGTATATTATGTGGCTGATGTATCAGATCACACATAATTACGCATGGTCTATTATTCTTTTTACACTGGTCGCGAAGATCATTCTTTTTCCGCTTTCGGTAAAGCAGCAGAAATCCTCCGCTGCAATGGCGGCTTTTCAGCCTAAGCTGGAAAAGCTGAAAAAACAGTACGCAAACAATCAGCAGAAGCTTCAGGAGGAGCAGATGAAGCTCTACTCCGAGGAGGGCATAAACCCTATGGCTTCCTGTCTGCCGCTGTTTATTCAGTTCCCTATACTGTACGGTATCTTCGACGTTGTATACCGTCCGCTTACCCACATTCTCCACGCGGGCAAGGACGCTATCGCGGAGGCTACCAAGATCACAGAGGCTATTTTCGGAGATGCTGTTCCGGTTTACTTCAAGCACCGTCCCGAAATTTATATTGTAAAGGAAGTCCAGAAAGACCCATCCGCTTTTGCTTCTATGGCGGAGAAGTTCCCCGATTTTACGGAAAAGGTAGTTGGCTTCAACAACAAGCTTTTCGGTATTGTGGACCTGGGCGATATACCCACTCTCCATCCCGAGGTCTGGAATGCGGCTGCGGTCATTCTGCTGATGATACCCATTATGTCGGGTCTTATCCAGCTTACCATGACGATCTATATGCAGATACGCAACAAGAAAATGAACCCCGACGCTCCCAACATGGGCGGCATGAACGTTATGCTTTATGTTATGCCCCTGTTCTCCATCTGGATCGCGTTCAGATACCCCGCGGGTATCGGCTTCTACTGGACGATGTCCTCCCTGTTCAGCTTTGTGCAGTCTATTGTGCTGTATCATATTTATACTCCCGAGTACGTTGCCGCGCTTGTCGAAAAGGACAAACAGAAGCGCAAGAAGAAAAACCGTCCCAACATGATGGAGCGTTACCAGCAGCTTATGGAGGAGCAGATGGCTGCTCAGAACGGCGGAACGGCTTCAAAGCCCAAGAGCGGAGCGGTCACGGCTAAGGTCGTTGACGACGACGATGACGAGGGCGGTTCCTCAGAAGTGAAGATGTCCAGAGCAAAACAAAAAGAATACGAAAAAATGATAATCCGCGAGGCAAGACGCAGACAGGCTGAAAAGTACGGCGAGGAATTTATCGACGACGACGAGGACTAATAGTTAAAACTGATACTATTATTAATGCAAAAAATTCCGTATCAGGCGGAAAATCCCGCATCAGGCGGAAAGTCCCGCATTAGGCGGAAAATCCCGCATGGCGGGATTAAAAGATAAATCATTTTGAAAGGATAGGTCGGTATGGCAGAAAGAAAAGAAATTTTTACGGCGAAAACCATAGAGGAAGCTAAGGCTATGGCAGCGCAGAAGTTCGGCACGGAAGAAAGCAAGATCACATTCAGCGTTATCGAAGAGCCCAAAAAGGGTCTTTTCGGAAAGGTAAAGGGCGAGGCAAGAGTAGAAGCTGTTTACGAGCAGTCCAAGGCTGAGGCTGCGGGAGACTATATCAAAACTATACTGAAAAATATGGGTATCGAAAGCGACGTGAGCGTTACCGAGTCCGAAGAGGGCGCTGTTATCGAAATTCTCGGCGATACCACAGGCGCGGTTATCGGCAGACGGGGAGAGACCCTTGACGCTATACAGTACCTTGCTTCAATGGCTGCAAACCGCGGCGACAAGGATTACTGCCGTATTACCGTGGACTGCTGCGGCTACCGGGAAAAGAGAAAGGTCATTCTTGAGGAGCTTGCGGTGAAGATATCCAAGACTGTTCTCCGCACGGGAAGAACCTCCGCGCTGGAGCCTATGAATCCTTACGAGAGAAGAATTATCCACTCGGCTGTTGCAAATATTGAGGGCGTTGTTTCCAAGAGCGTGGGCGAAGAGCCTTACCGCAAGGTAGTTATTTCCTCCACCGCTCCCCGCCGCGAAAGAAAAGAGGGCGGCTACAGAGGCGACCGTGACCGCAGACCACGCCGCGACAAGAAGCCCAGCGAGTATACCCCCCGTTCCATGGATATGATGAAAACATCTTTTGAAAAGGACTACAAGCGTCCCAAGCCCGAGGACAGCAATCTGGTTGAGGGCGATCTTTACGGAAAGATCGATATATGAGACGGTACAGATTTTTAGCGGGGATACTTTTTCTCTGCACCTTGTCGGCGGCTGTTCTGACTTCCTGCAAGGACGACACTGACAGCTTGCCGGATGAAGTCTTTACCGCTTCCGAAACGATTTCCGCAGCCGAAGCTTCTGCAACGGAGACCGAAGCGGTTTCCGAAAATACTGCCGAAGATATCACACCGGAGCCTTTGTCCGCTGACGCGGAGGAAAAGCTTATTGCGGATTATGCTTCGGTTATCGGG
>CAMWVO010000351.1 GCA_947177695.1 uncultured Clostridia bacterium | reverse complement strand
GTACCCAAGAACTTCTTCCCCGCTGTTGAAAAGGGCTTGCAGGAAAGCATGAAGAAAGGCGTTCTGGCAGGCTGCCCCGTAACGGGTCTCAAGGCTGTTCTTGTGGACGGCTCCTACCACCCTGTTGACAGCTCCGAAATGGCGTTCAAGACGGCGGCTTCAATTGCCTTTAAGGAGGGTCTGAAGCAGGCTGACCCCACTATCCTTGAACCTATCGGAAAGCTTACCGTTACCGCTCCCGACGACAACACGGGCGATATTATGGGCGACCTTAACAAGCGCCGCGGCAGAGTTATCGGCATGAATCCCGCGTCTAAAAAGGGCATGACCGTTATCGAGGCGGAAGTTCCCACAAGAGAAATGCAGAGCTTTACAACTCAGCTCAGGCAGATAACCCGCGGACACGGCAGCTTTACTCTCGAACATCTGAGATATGAGCAGCTTCCGGGAAATCTGGTCAGCGAGGTAATTCTCAGCAACGAATAAGCAATAATCTGTACGATACTTTTTGCAGGGGACGGCTCGGCTGTCTCCTGCAAAAAACGCATATCCGCGTCATTTATTGTCGTTAAACCTTACCTATCTTATTTCGCACATTAAATATGACAAAAAAATTTCGCGGCAGTTTACATAAAATACATTGACAAATTTTGTTTTCTATACTAAAATAGATATGTTACTCTGCAACACTGCGTCTGCGGATTATGATTTGTGCTGTTCGTGACGCGGATATTGATTTCAGCATAAACCGAAAGGATTGAACGCATAATGAAATTAAAGAAATTTTTAGCGGCGGCAGTCGCCTCTGCCGTTGTAGCGGCAGGAGCCGCTTCCGTATCCGCGCTGAACGACGGTGAAGCTACCTACTGCTTCGATACAGCCGCGGCAATGGGAGATTGGCAGACCTACGGTTCTGTTACGGAAACAGGTTTCAAGCTCAGTCAAAGCGTCGCTGCCTCAAAGAACGGAAACGGCTCTATAGTGGTTTCCGAGACCTTTTCCGACGATGTGGAAAATAAATTCGGAGGAGCATACGTTGACGCGTCCGCTTTAGGTCTGGACAGCTTTCAGGGCTGTACCGTGGAGATGAGCATCCGTCTTTGCGAGGGAGCGGAAAAATTCAGTGAAAATCTTTCCCTGTTCTCCGACGGAATGATATGGCTTGCTTCCACTCCCGAAGCTCTCAGCTCAAGCGACTGGACTACCGTTACTTTGACAATACCCGAAAATGCCACAAACACAAGAGTGGGCTTTACGATCCCCACATTTACCATGCACAGCGGAGACGTTCTCTATATCGACGACTTTTCGATAACCGAGCCCAACGGCAGCAGAATTTCCAACAGAGGCGATTATTATGCTAAAGAGATCACCTCTGCGGAAAAAGTCTCCACGGGAAAAAATATTTTCCTTACTATCCTGCTGGTGGTTCTTATTCTTGTAATAGTGGGAGGAATCGGCGTTATCGTTTCCTCGGTGATGAAACGCTTCTCATAACAAACGGATACATTTCCCCCGAAGGACCCGAAGGTATTCCTGCGGCTGCCGGCGGGGGATATTTTTCTGTAACCTGTATGACACCTATGTAACCAAAATGTTCTTGATTTTATTTCGGTTTCGGTGTATCCTTTTAGACAGGACATTTGCCCGGATCTAAAATCGAACATACGCGAAAGGAGATTGCTCCGTGCCGGAGCATAGCTGTTATAATGGAAAAATTAAAAAAGATAGTCACCAATAAATGGTTTATTCTTGCGGTAAGCATACTATGCTCAGCCTATACCGTCTGCCTTATATATTTTGCCTACGCCGTGTTTTTCTACGACATCGTCTATACGGACAAAACTATGTTTGCGGTAATATATTCGGCGTTTTCACTGGTTGCGGGACTGCTTTTTTTCTATACAAGACGTTCGTTTATCACGGGTCTTATAAGCATGATAAACATGGTGATGTTTTTCCCCACGCTTCTTCTGGACTGGGGAAACTGGCCGCTGCTTATCCCTGCGGCTATGGTAACTCTTTTCGGCTTCTTCTGCTGCAAGATGAACGACACGGTAAAAACGATATTCGGCACTATATTCCTGCTGATGTATATTCTGGGAAGCATTGCATTTTTCCTTATAATGAACGTATTTACCGTAACTACGGTGGATACGCTGCTTACCCCTCCGGGCGGAATAGTGTCTCCCTCGGAAAATTTCCGATGCTACGTTCTGGACGTTAAAAACAAATCCTCCGGAAAGGTAGCGGTCTATATCGAACCCAACAAGCTGGACAAGGATCTTAAAGTCATCACTCTTAAAACGACTATCAAGCGTCTTGTAAAACAGGCGAACAAGGAAAACCGCGACGACGCTCTCAGCTACGACGTACACTGGGAGGACAAGAAGCTCTTTATAAACGGCGAGGAGTATTTCGACGAGTCGGACTACACCACCCTTAACAGCAGCGGAGAGCTTAACTACGACTTCTCCGAGGGCTTCTGGACGCACACCTACTTTGATGTGGATTACCCGCTTATCGAGCTTATAGACCGCTTCAAGACGGTCATTACCGAAAAGCTCAGCGAGGTCAGAAGTGAAAACAGCGAAAACAGCGACGAGACCGTCACTGTCACCTCTGTTTCGGAATAACTTAAAATGGGACAGGAAGCTGCTATGGCTTTCTGTCCCTTTTCAGGTCTGTGTAAATTTCCGATTTTTTTAAATTTTTTATAATTTTTTTCAAAAAAAACGAGACAAACCCAATATTTTATGTTATAATTATACTAACTCATATTATCACAGAGCCGTCCTCTGTGCTTTATCCAAGCAGCGTGTAGAAGCTTTTGCGCTGCCAAGCTTGATTTCATACTAATCCACGACCTAATTGTGTACAAAAATTTCAAGCAAAATCTTGAAAAGTTTTAACTTTTTTATATGGATTTTGTGCAGAAATTTTTGTCTACACGATGGGAGTGAATTAAGATCAGCCCTCGGACGGTTTCGGAAAGGAAGTACATATGACCCATGAAAAATCCTGCGGTGCGATAGTCTACCGCAAACATCATGGAAACATTGAGATACTGCTTATCAAGCATATCAACAGCGGGCACTGGTCTTTCCCAAAGGGACACGTTGAGGAAGGCGAGACGGAGACCGAGACCGCAAAGCGTGAGATACTTGAGGAAACGGGCGTGGACGTTATAATCGACCCCACCTTCCGCGAGACCGTTCAGTAT
>CAMWVO010000350.1 GCA_947177695.1 uncultured Clostridia bacterium | reverse complement strand
TCGGCGGCTTCGCCGCCTGAGCGTTCCGACAGTTAGTGCGTTAAATCAAAATTTACCAAAGAAGATTGCCAAAACTGCAAAAAAGATGTATAATAATTACATAAGCAAATGCGCGATTATTACCTATGAAAGGAACGGTGCTTTATATGAAACTCAGATTTTACAACGCTCAGATACTTACAATGGAAAACCTCGAAATTTTCAGCGGGGAACTCCACACCGACGGCGATACCATTACATATGTGGGAAAGGAAAAGCGGGAGGGCAGCTTTGACCGCGAAGTAAACCTCTGCGGAAACCTTATCATGCCCTCGTTCAAAAACGCCCACACACACTCGGCAATGACTTTCCTGCGCTCCTATGCGGACGATATGCCGCTGAACGACTGGCTCTTCAAGCAGGTTTTCCCCATGGAGGACAAGCTTACTCCGGACGACGTTTACGGGCTTACCAAGCTTGCCGCCCTTGAATATTTTTCTGGCGGAACTACCGCGGCGTTTGATATGTACTTCCACCCCGACCGTGTTATCGAAGCGGCAGTCGAAACGGGTCTGCGCATGGTGATATGCGGAGCTGTTTCGGGAGGAAACAACGCTGCCGACTACGATTCCGCTCTTTCCCGTCTGGAGGACTACCACAAAAGGTTCAACAACATGGGTCCCCTTGTATCATTTAAAATGGGCTTCCACGCCGAGTACACCACGGATATCTCCATACTTAAAGGAATTGCAGAGCTTGCCCGAAAGTACAAGCAGCCGCTTTATACCCACAACAGCGAGACCGCAAACGAGGTGCAGGGCTGTATCGAGCGGCACGGAAAAACTCCTACGGCTCTGTTTGAGGAGCTGGGCATGTTCGAGTACGGCGGAGGCGGCTTCCACTGCGTTCATATGACCGACGAGGATATGGAAATTTTCAAGCGCCGCGGACTGTGGGTCGTAACAAATCCCTGCTCAAACTGCAAGCTTGCCAGCGGCATTGCCCCTCTTGACAAAATGAACGCCATGGGAATAAATCTTGCCATAGGTACGGACGGTCCCGCAAGCAACAATGCGCTGGATATGTTCCGCGAAATGTACCTTGCCTCGGTTCTCCAGAAGGTGCGGGAAAACAACGCTGCGGCAATGCCCGCCGAAGCTGTGCTGAAAGCGGCGGTGTCCGGCGGAGCGCTTGCGATGGGTCTGACGGACTGCGATGTCCTTGCCGAGGGCAAAAAAGCGGATATGATGGTAATTGATCTAAACCGTCCCAATATGCAGCCTGTGAACAATATTGTGAAAAACCTTGCCTTTGCGGGAACAAGGGATAACGTTAAAATGACCGTGAGCGGCGGCGTTGTGGTATACGAGAACGGCGAGTTCCCCACCCTTGACGCGGAGAAGATCTATGCAGAAGCAAACAGGATAACCTCTGCGAAAAAGGAATAAGACAGTATATATTTTTGCTCTGATGCACAAAAAATCCTGACACATTTACAGGTAAATTGTGCAGAGTGACAGAATACAGCGTCGTAAATATTAAATTGCTATTGAATTATGTCAACTTTGCATACTTAAAATACCATAAATTTCTTTTTATGACATTTACCTGTCGCCACCCAAATGCCGATTTAGTTAAGCTGCACAAATTTTCAAGGCAAATTTTGGCTTGTCAGCGGATAAAATGGAATAATATTCCTTTTAGCGGCGAATAAACTTGTCCCCAATTGTGAAAACTGCACAAAAATGCTGCATAAAAATTCCTTGACAAACAGCGGTTTGTTGATTATAATTGATAAAGTTGCTGAACGGTTACACAGATACCAATTTTGTAACACCTTTGTAACCGGTTTTGAAAGGAGTCTTTATGAGTAATAATGCAAAGAACCGCCGCGAAACTTATTTCGCTGCTGCAAATTGTAGAAAAGTCTTAAAGAACTTGAAAAAATTAAAAATGTTAAAAATAAGATCAGCTGCCATCTGCGCGGGAGCCGCAGCAGTTTCCGCGGCGGCGCTGATATCGGCTGCCGCTCTCGGACGCGGCGAAGCAGAGCTTTCCGCAGTTCCCGAGATACCCGCTTCCGCTTCCGCTGTTATGACCGTTATGCCCCCCAAGGAGTACGACGTTCAGATAAGCGTTGACGGAAGAAACGTTGGCGTGAAATGCTCAGGAACAGTTTCTGACGCACTTTCCGCAGCAAACGTTACCGTTTACGACGACGACCTTATTAATATAGGCTTCAGCGAGCCTCTTACCGACAGCACCAATATCGTGATAAACCGTGTGGTAATTGAGGAAGAGGTGGAGGTCAGAGCCATCGAGTACGCCACAAAGTACCGCGAGGACGATTCCTATTTAATAGGCTACACCGAGACGGTCGTTGACGGCGAAGAGGGAGAGATAGAGACAACAAAACGCCTTGTTTATGTGGACGGCGAGCTTGTTTCCGCAGCCGTTATCGACGAGGACGTTACCGAACCCGTTGACGAGATTATCGTTGTGGGAACTAAGGAAGAGGAGCCGGAACCCGAGCCTGAGCCTGAGCCCGAGCCGGTTTACGAAGCTCCTGCGGCTCAGGTCTATACCTCCGAGATCACACTTGACGAGAACGGGCTGCCCATCAGCTACTCTAAGGTACTGACAGGCTCGTCCTGCGCGTATACCGCTTCCGCGGGCGCAAATACCTCTACGGGAAGACCTGCCGCTGTCGGCATTGTTGCGGTAAACCCCGATATCATTCCCTACGGTACCGAGCTGTACATCACTTCCACGGACGGTTCAATGGTATACGGATATGCCGTTGCGGGCGATACGGGCGGAGCAGTTATGAGAGGAAGCATTCTTGTGGATCTCTATATGGCTTCCGAGAGCGACTGCTACAGCTGGGGCAGACAGGACGTTAACGTTTACTTTTTAAATTGACATCAGGCAAGCTTTGATGCTGAATAAGAGAGAACAAAAAACGGAAAGCGGTTTAACGGCTGTTTTCCGTTTTTTGTTTTCGGCTGCTGTTCGGAACTGTATACGACCTTACGGTTTTTCGGCGTGTGCGGACTTGTGATAAAATAAATTTTGATTTAACGCTCTAACTGTCGAAACGTTTCGGCGGCGCAGCCGCCGACTAAAGCTGGTCGAGCTGAGCCCAGCTCGCAGAAGTCCAGAGGGCGGAGCCCTTTGGTCGCCGCCCGCAGGCGGCGAAATCCCCTCTTGCGCCCGCAGGCGCATATCGTTCAAAACGGTGAAAGGGGTGAGGAAT
>CAMWVO010000349.1 GCA_947177695.1 uncultured Clostridia bacterium | reverse complement strand
GTTTTCTGACTTTTACCATTAAGCAAAAGGTCATTGATAAACTGCTGAATGTGCCGTCCCGTAATCTTATCAAGACGCATATGCCCGATAGCAGGATATACCCGCTGTGTAAGCTGCTTCATTCTCTCGTAAGAGGTACTGCGTAAATTCAGCTTTGCATATTCCTCAAACCATTGCTCGGCAAATATTTCAAACTTAACATTTGCGGTTATCTGCCCTTTTTTGCAGGCTTCCTCGAAAAGCACAGCCTGACGATTGACCTCCTTTTCAATCTGCTTTTCGGTCATACCTTCGGTAGGTTTCCATGTCATCTGCTGAAAACGCTGTTTTCCGTTTACATCATAACCGCAGCTGACACGGATTTCATATGAGTTGTTTTTCTTTCTGATTGAAGCCATAATATCAAATCCTTTCTGTTTATGCAAACATAAGGTCTTGATTATAACGCTTTTCTAATATTAATTTTACATGGTAAATCAATAAAAGTCAAGTGCTTTTCAAAACATTTTTGCATAGTTATCTTGATTTTTTGTGTGTAACATTTTTCTTACATTCGTCCTCACGCTTCTTTTCTGCAATGAGATTAGAAATGTAATCGCCCTCCGAAATCTTTTTGTAAGTATCAGCAATGCTAACATAGGTGTCATACAGCTTCTTGCAATTGTTCATCTGCTCGGTGAGACGTTCGACCTTTTCGGAAGTATCTTTCCGAAGTTTTTCAACTCGTTGTAATCCCTCACGTTCATGTATATTACAACGTTCTGCAACAGTCTTGCACATCTGAAATTGTAGTTGCTCGGCAGAAGATAATTCCGCTTTCTCTAACAAATCAAAATATCTGTTGACCTGTTTTTCAACTGCCCCGAATTGAGATAGCTTTTCCGACAGCTTGTTGACTTCCTGCCTTGCATTTTCGTATTCAGCAGTAAGCTTTTCAATTTTGCTCTCCAATTCACCGATTGAACAAATATTATCCCGATTGATAATCGCAAGCTGCGCCGACAAAGTATATACATCAAAATCATTCTGCAAAACATATGGCTGATTTTTGAAATACTTCCTCTGTATCTTCTCGTTTTTCTTGACAAGCTCGCCGACCTGATAAATTCTTTCATAAAATATCCTGTTAAAATCGTTGACCTTGCTTCGGGAAGAGTTGGCATTTTCATCAAGAGCAATTTGAATTCGTTCGCACAAAATGTCCTCGGAATAGAAATCTCCTAAAGTTTTCAGACGGACAAACCGTTGTTGTCCCTCTGCTCTGACCGAGATGTACTTTCCACGCTTAACAGTAAAACCTTGTTCTTCCAATTCACAAGTCAAGTCATCAAGATTTTTAACAGTACCGAGCAAGCTGTCAATAGCAATTCTGATTTTCTCTTTCCAAGAAGTGCCACGCTTTTTGTTCTCCCATTCGTTGTACTTCATTGTCCTGCCCTTGCCTTTGGATTTGTCGTAAGGCTGAACACCGAAAGCAAGACATACTCGGTCAGAATACTCCTTAATTCTGTCAAGAGAATTTTTGTTGGCATAGAATTTCTGACCGTCAATGCCATAAGAGTTCAAAATGAAATGATTGTGGACATGCTGCTTGTCAACGTGCGTTGCAATGACTATCTGACAATTTTCTCCGAAGGTTTTCAGAGCAAATGCTTTTGCAATTTTGTGAGCAAGCACTGGAGGTATGTTGTCTTTTGGGTCGAACGATTGTATGTAATGAATAGCTTTTACCCAACCTTTTCCCGTCAATGGCGGAGGCTCGTTGTATCTTCGATGAGAATAATTCTCGTAAACAAACTTCATATTGAGATAAGCGTCTTCTGCATTTGTAAGACAATTCAACGAAGCCGTGTACAGCGTATCCTCCGTCTTTTCGGAATTTAAAATATATGCTATGCTGCTTTTGACGTCAGCGTGGACACATACAGATTTAATATATGGCATAGTTCCTCCTGAATTTTCTTTATTTTCTCTACATCATCTGCGTAAATTGAGTTTATCTCGTTCGCCTTTTTAGCGATCTGATTAATGTTGTTGCCCATAATACGCATTGCGTTTATGACAGGTGTTACATTCGACATTTCTAAATATGTGATTTTTCCGTCAAGTGACATTCTGCGAATGTACTCGCTTGTCTGCATAGAAACCTTGGCGGCAGCCTTTTCGATTTGTTTCCATTCGGATAAGCTGTAAATTATTTCCTTGCGTTTAACTTCCTTGAATTTTCTCAATAAAAATTCCTCCTTTTCAAAATTAGTGGTCTTAGGTGCAGCCTAAAAAAATAGTGGGAGTGTTTTTCAAATTTCAATTTCAAAACACGTCGGTAAAGGCATATGCACTTTACCGAGTGAAAGTATACGGATACTTTCTATGGCTTGCGAACCTATGAAAAAACAAAAGTATACGTACACTAAAATTCACCAAATTTTTTATTTTGAACATTACCCCCTAAACTTTTTTGAATTTTCCAAAATTCAAAATGGTGGGTACATTGATTTTTGAAGGACAGATTTTTAGTTTTAGAATTCTCTGTCCCGCAAAAATTCATTAAGCTGCACTATTTAAATATTTCAGCAGGGCAGCCTTGCTTATGAGAATTTTCCCACGCTTGCCCTTGCCTGTTCTTATGTACGGTATCAAACCTTGTGCAACCCATTGACGAACGGTATGCTCAGAAAGTCCGCTGATGATTTGTGAACATTCCTTGACGGTCAGCATTTCAAGCGGCTGACTTTGAGCATTACAAACCTGTGGCTTAGGATTTTCCACGTCCACAACGATTGATTTTTCAAGCAGAGCGATTATCTCTGCGATAAGATTGTTTTTCTGTTTAATTGTCATTAAAGCTCTCCTTTTAGTTTATATATTTGAAAATGCTGCGGCGAAAAAAGCAATAAGCAAGGCGGCGAACATTGCCTACTGCTTTTGTCAGCATTATCATAACTTGATTGGTTGATGCTTTCAATTTCATTGAGGTCATAAACAATGGTTACAACCTTTCATCATTGGGTAGGTACTCTCTGTAAAAATTCATTTAGAATGATTACTTGTTTACAATTATGTCATTGATTTTAACTTTGCAATGTGTTATACTGATATACAAGGACATAAAAATACCGTATATAATATATATCGTTCATTATAATGAATTCTTTAGACTTTTTGATGAATTTACAAATAAATTCATTACATTGCACAAAAACGAAAGGAAGAATTGTTATGTTTTACAACAGATTT
>CAMWVO010000348.1 GCA_947177695.1 uncultured Clostridia bacterium | reverse complement strand
ACCTCCTCAGCAGAAAGCCGAAGGCTCTCTCCGGCGGTCAGAGACAGCGTGTTGCCCTCGGACGTGCAATCGTTCGTGAGCCTCAGGTATTCCTCCTCGACGAGCCTCTCTCCAACCTGGACGCTAAGCTCCGTGCTCAGATGAGAACCGAGATCTCCAAGCTCCACCAGAAGCTGGGTACTACATTCATCTACGTAACTCACGACCAGACCGAGGCTATGACGATGGGTGACCGTATCGTTGTTATGAAGGACGGCTTCATTCAGCAGGTTGACTCTCCTCAGAACCTCTACACAAGCCCTGTTAACCAGTTCGTTGCAGGCTTCATGGGCTCTCCTCAGATGAACTTTGTTGACGCTGTTCTCAGAAAGATCGAGGGCAAGTTCACTATCGAATTCGGCTCCGAGGATACCAAGACAAGCCGCGGCAAGAAGTACTATGTTGAGCTTCCCGAGGCTAAGGTTGAAGAGGCTGTACTTGACAACTATGTTGACAAGGAGATCGTTATGGGTATCCGTCCCGAGAACATTCACGACGAGGAAATGTACCTCTCCGCTGCTAAGACCGGCGTGATCGACGCTAACGTTGAGATCACCGAAATGATGGGCGCTGAGACATTCCTGTACCTGAACTGCGAGGGCATTCCTCTCACAGCTCGTGTTGATCCCCGTTCCACTGCACGTCCTCAGGATACTATCAAGGTTGCGCTTGATCCCAATCACGTTCACATCTTTGATAAGGAAACCGAAAAGACTGTTGTTAACTGATTTGATCAGAACAAACCCCGCGTCCTGTAAGGGAGGCGGGGTTTTTATGCTTAGTCGGGATCGCGCGGCGCGGGACGCTTTTTCACGTCGGTAAGTCCGAGAATGTAGTCTGCGCTTACGTCGTAAAAATGCGTAAGCTTTATAAGAAACGGCAGGGACAGCTGAAGCTCGCCCACCTCGTATCTTGAATATGTTTGCTGTGTACAGCCGAGATATTTTGAAACGTGACGCTGGAGAAGCTCGTTTTCAAGCCGCAGAGCCAACAGTCTGGGGAGAGTAAATTTTTCCGGCATTGGTTTTTTCCTCCTTTTATATAGCAATTTTAAATATTATACCACATTTCCGTTTAAATTGCAAGCTGAATGCAAAATAAAAATATTGCTAAATTAGTGTATTTATTTGTATAAAAATAGTGCATAATTATTATAAAGTAATTGCTTTTGTAATAAGGTGGTTTTATGTTTAAAGTGCAGAGAGGCTATGACGGCATGGTAACTAAGACGTTCCGTCTGCCTGAAAAGCTTGTGGAAAAACTTCTCGTAATTGCGGGGAAAAACGAACTGTCACTGAACAAGCTGGTTATCCAGTGTCTGGAATATGCTGTGGAAAATATCGACAAGGACGACCTGCCCGACGATATGCCCGAAGAAAAATGAACCTAAGTCCCGTTCCGAGGAGCGGGACTTTTGGTTTATCCTGACAGGGACAGCTGCGGGATTTTAGGAAGTACGCAAAAAAGCATTGTATTTTTCGGAAAAACGTGTTATAATTATTACGTATTTTTACCGAGCGGGGAAGCCCCCGCAGGCAGTCTCCCTGATGGACGTGTGAAAAGAGGAAAGCTTATGGGCGCGATAAATTATGAATCCCTTATTTTGTTTGGAAAATTCGGCGGAGGTATGCTGGGACTGCTTCTGATCGTGTGGCTTATAGCATTGCTCACGCCCAAGGCGGCAGCCCTTATAGACAAGCTTGCGGGAAAACCGCGACCCGAAAGGGTGGAGGATAATATTAAACCCGAAGAATACGAGGTACATTCTTTTTTTGAGGACGTACCCTTAAAGAAGCAGGAAACAGGAAGTGACGGCGAAAAGTAGGGGGCGCTTTTATGAATGTCAAAAAGCTTGCGGCGGCGCTGGCAGCTTCCGTAATTACGGTCACGGCGGCGGCGGTCACGGTTTTTGCACAGGCGAGGGAAATCGCGATAAAGCCGGAATATTTTCCGGACAGCGGCTTTCGGAGCTATGTAAAAAATAATTTTGATACCGACGGCAACGGGCGTCTGTCAAAAAGCGAGCTGGAAGCGGTTACAGCGATAGACCAAAAGCCGGCGGATCCGAGAGCTTATGAGGCAGGTCCGGGCTCTCTGAAAGGCATAGAGCTGTTCCCGAACCTTGAGGAACTGGATTTCAGCGGCTGCGAGCGGCTGAAAAGCGTCGATCTGAGCAAAAACAAAAAGCTTAAAACGCTGATTTGCAAAGGGTGCAGACTTTCAAAAATCGATCTTAGCCAAAACAAAAGGCTTGAAAAGCTTGACATAAGCAAAAATTATTATATAAGCTCTCTTGATCTGAGCAATAATCCCGAACTGAAAACGCTGGACTGCTCTGAAAACCGTTTTGAAAAGCTTGACGTAAGCGGCAATAAAAAGCTTGAAACGCTGATATGCAGCCATAATAATATCACCGGGCTTGATTTAGGCAATAACACAAAGCTTAAAACGCTGGAATGTTCAAACAATGAGCTTACGGAGCTTGACGTCAGCAGCAATAAAGAGCTTGAAAGCCTTGATGTAAGCAAAAACACCTACACAAAAGCTATTGACGCAAGTCAAAATCCCAAGCTTAAAACCCTTAACTGCAATTACCTGTACCGGCTGACGGAGCTGGACACAAGCAGCTGTCCCGAGCTTGAAACGCTTAACTGCGGGTATGGCGATATTGCAAGTCTTGACCTGAGCAAGAATAAAAAGCTTAAAGATCTGGACTGTAGTTTTAATGAACTGACGGCTTTGGACGTAAGCAATAACTCCGAGCTTACAGTGCTTATATGCGAGATCAACGATATTGCCGCGCTTGACCTGAGCAAAAACACAAAGCTTGAAAAACTGTACTGCGGCGGCAATCCTGTCGGCGAACTTGATTTAAGCAAAAATACCGGGCTTACTGCACTTGACTGCCACGGCTGCCGGCTTAAAAAGCTTGACGTAAGCAAAAACACGCAGCTTAAAACGCTTTACTGCCACGCAAACCGCCTTACGGAGCTTGACGTAAGCAATAATACCAAGCTTGTGCAGTTCTGGTTCCAAAGCAACGGTTTGACAACCGTCGATATAAGCAGCAATCGGGAGCTTGAATATCTTGACTGTGACAGCGGAGTTAAGCTTATTGACGCTGAAGAACCGGCACGCACATTTTATCCGTACGACATACCCTGCGGAGAGGGGTAAGCTGACCATAGTTTTCAGACAGTTTGAAAA
>CAMWVO010000347.1 GCA_947177695.1 uncultured Clostridia bacterium | reverse complement strand
TAGTATAGCACATACCCGGCAAATTTGCAACAGTTTTACAAAAAAATATATAAAAATCTGTATTTTTTGTTAATTATGACGAACTCAAAGGGACAATCCCTGTCAGACAGACGTATGTCGCAGCTTTATTTCGGGGTGCTCGGCGGCGTACTGCTCTATCAGCGTGCAGAACACCTCGCCGTACCGCTCCGCTTTTTTTCTGCCCACGCCCGATACCGTGAGAAATTCCTCCTCGGTGACGGGAAGCTTTCTGCACATATCCTTTAAGGCGGCGTCGGAGAAAATTATGTAGGCGGGGACTTTCTCCGCGGCGGCAAACTCGCTTCTCAGCTTCCGCAGCTCCCCGAACAGACCCATATTTACGCCGTAATCCGCAGCGGGCTTTTTCTCCGCAGGCGGTGCTTCTTTCTCCAGCTTCATCTCCACCGCTGTCCTGCCGCGCACTATCTCCGCGGACTTGGGAGTGGTCTTTACCACGGCGTACTCGTCACCCTCCAAAGCCAGCCAGCCGTTTTCTATGAGGAAATCTATTATCTTCACAATGCGCTTCTGGGTCATATCGGACATTATCCCGTAGGTGGAAAGCCTGTCAAAGCCGAGACTTATGACGCGCTCCCGCTTGCTGCCGTTAAGAATGTCCGCTATCATGCTCCGTCCGAAGCTTCGTCCCGAAGCGTTCACGCGGTACACGCAGGACACTATCTTCTGCGCCTCCACGGTAATATCAACCGTCTCGAAATTGGCATTGCAGTTTGAGCAGTTCCCGCAGTAGGACGGCGAACGCTCCCCGAAATACCGCAGGATAAACTCCCGCAGACAGCCCGATGTGGTGCTGTAAAAGGTCATCTCTTTGAGACGCTGCAAGTCTCGCTCTCTGACTTCTGCGCGCATTTCCTCGGTCATTTCGGGATTATCGTCGCTGTTTTCGATTAGAAAACGGTTTGTACGCACGTCCTGACCGCTGTAGAGAAGTATGCATTCCGCAGGCTCGCCGTCACGTCCCGCGCGTCCCGCCTCCTGATAGTAGCCCTCGATATTTTTCGGCATACCGTAGTGTACCACATAGGACACGTTGGACTTGTCAATGCCCATGCCAAAAGCGTTTGTGGCGACCATGACGGTCTTTCTGTCGCAGATGAAGTCCTCCTGATTTGCGCGCCGTTCCTCGTCGGAAAGTCCCGCGTGGTATCTTGTCGCCGCGACCCCCGCCGCGCAGAGCTTTTCGCAGACCTCCTCCACGTTCTTTCGGGTAAGGCAGTACACAATGCCTGTTCTGTCGCCGTTTCGGCGGATTATCTTGGAAAGCTCCGAAAATTTGTCCGAGGGACGGAGCACGCCGAAGTACAGATTTTTCCTGTCGAAGCCTGTTGTGATAACGAACGGATCGTTCAGTCCCAGCATCCGGACGATATCGCCGCGGACTTCTCCCGTAGCCGTGGCGGTGAACGCGCTTACCACGGGACGGCGTGAAAGCGTACCCACGTACTCGGCGATTTTCAGATAGCTTGGACGGAAATCCTGTCCCCACTGAGAAACGCAGTGCGCCTCGTCAACGGTGAGCATGGATATTTCCAGCTCAGCCGAAAGGGACAGAAATTCCTCGGTGAGGAGGCGTTCGGGGGCAACGTAGATTATTTTGTAGCGACCCTCCCGCGCCCTGCGGAAAACCTCGCAGTACTGGGGATAGGTCAGTGAGCTGTTTATGTAGGCAGCCTTTACTCCCGCCGTCACCAGAGCCGCCACCTGATCCGCCATAAGGGAGATAAGTGGCGAGACCACGACGGTGACCCCGCTCATCGCCAGAGCGGGGACCTGATAGCATATTGATTTTCCCGCGCCTGTGGGCATAACGCCCAGCACGTCCCTGCCCGCCAGAATGTTGTCGATCAGCTCCTCCTGTCCGTTTCGGAAGTCTGTGTGACCGAAATATTCCCGCAGGATATTGTGTTTGTTCATTTGTGTACCCCCAAGCCGTTACTGCCGGTTCTCAAACATTTCCGGAGCGCGGCGTAAAAATTCCGATTTTGTTTCCGCGCAGCAGTAATCGTTCATGCACTTTTTCAAGCTTTAAGTCTGCACTAAAACCCGCGCAGTATTCTTTTTAGTATTTTTGTCATATTAATTTCTGCCAAATTCAGCAATTTTACATATTGACACAGATTTTAAAACTGTGTATCCTTTTATTAAGGTAATATTGTGCAATGGCGTTAATCATTTTTTGTGCGGTGTTTCCATATTCCAAAGGACTGATTTTCAGAAAGGAGTGAGTTATCTTTATGACAAAAAAGAATCTCCTGAAAATAGCGATCCCGTCAGCTATCGTGCTGACCGCCGCGGTAATTTTCTGCGGTTCGTACGCAGACAATCGCTGCGTGAACTGCGGCGCGCCCGGATTTCCCGAAGGCACGCGGTGCACCGTTTGCTTCGACGACAATTGTCCTAACGTTATCGGCAAATCGAGATATTGCATACACCCCATAGATCAGGAATATACCGAGCCGACCGTTAAACCGGGAAAATACTATCTTAACGGCGATATCAATTCCGCCTATATGGAAGTGACGGAAAACACCTGGCAGATCATCCCGACCGAAACCTGCGATTTTCAGACACTTTACAGTTTAGAACGTTCAGCTTTTATCGATGAATCGCTGCCGGCCATTAAAACTGAGCCGGACGAAATCATCGATATTGAGCCTAACTGTAATGAAGATAAAATCGCATTCTACTCAATGCCTCACGAATATACCGTTGTGACATGGCATTCATTTGACGTTATATGGCTTAGTCCCAGTCAGAATGAAGCGATCAACACTGTGCCGCAGGAGTACTGGCGAAACAGGGAGGATATCAACAGCGTGCCGCAGTTGTACTGGCAAAATGGCACCTGGATAACACAAGGGCCTCAGCTGATAGATGAAAATACCCTACAATGCTACGGCGGCGAATATATCATGATTGAATAAACCTATAAAATCCGCGGGCTTTTGCTCGTGGATTTTTTTGTCCGAACGGCGGAAATTCTTGAAATTATCGGCGGTTCTCAAACATTTCCAGAGCGCGGCGTATGAAGTCCGCTTTTGATATGCCCTCTTTGGTGCAGTAGTCGTCCACGCGCTTTTTTTCTTCGGGTTTTAAATCTGCACTAAAACGTGCATAGTGTTCTTTTTTATATTTTTTTTCGTAGTGTTTTCTATCCATTTTATTTGGGTACTCAAGATATTTTTTTGCCAAGACAGCACCTCCGT
>CAMWVO010000346.1 GCA_947177695.1 uncultured Clostridia bacterium | reverse complement strand
GACTGTCACAGGTTGACGCAAATGTTATCCACAAGGCGCACAGCGTTGTTCCTTTGAGTGCTATACAGAATATTTATTCAATGGTTGAACGGGATTCGGAAGCTTTTGTAATACCTTACTGCTTGGAAAATAATATTGGATTTGTTCCGTTTTCACCCATAGCAAGCGGACTTTTGTCTGGAAAAATAACGGCGGAAACTCAGTTTGAAAAAGTTGACGACGTTCGGAACTGGGTGCCGCAGCTCAGCAGGGCTAACATTATCGGAAATCAGCCCATAGTGGAGCTTCTGAAAGAATATGCGGAGTTGAAAAATGCAACGCCTGCGCAGATTTCTCTTGCATGGATGCTGCATAAATATCCCAATGTTGTTCCTATTCCTGGGTCAAAAAACAAGGAGCGCATTGTGGAAAATCTTAACGCTTCGGAAGTGGAGCTTACGGACGAGGAATTTTCCGCTCTTGAAAATTCCCTTAACAAATGCAAGGTTTACGGACACAGGGGCTTTAGCAGGTAAATCTTTTTTCGGAGGTATTGTTTATGAAAAAATTTATTTCTGTACTTTTGTGTATGTTGCTCGGGCTTACTATGGTATCCTGCGGGGTGTCCGAAAACAGCGGCGAGGATTTCACTTCGGAAGATACCCGCAAAGAAAATTCGGACACAACGGCGGCGGTTTCAAGTGTAAGCGAAACGGAAAATATTACGGATAATTCGGAAGCTTCAAAAATTTTAGTGGCGTATTTTTCACTTGCCGATGAACAGTACGAGGTCGGCATTATCGAAAAAGGGAACACAGAAATTATTGCGGAGATAATTGCAGACAAAACAGGCGCGGAGTTGTTCAAAATTAATGCAAATACCGACTACCCCACAACCTATGAGGGTTTGCTTGATATTTCAAAGCAGGAAGAAAGCGACCCGCCAGAGCTTGCCAAAAATGTGACGAATATGGCGGACTACGACATTGTTTTTATAGGTTATCCCATATGGTGGGGCGACTTGCCGACTATCGTAAAGGTGTTCCTTGAAAGCAATGATTTTTCCAACAAGACTGTTATACCGTTCTGCACTCATGCGGGCAGCGGGCTTTCGGGAACTCAAAAAAGCGTTGAAAACCTGTGCAATGGTGCGGAGATACGGGACGGACTTGCAGTAAGAGGTACTACGGCACAGAACGACCGTGACGAAGCAGAAAAAGCCGTTACGGACTGGTTATCCGAGCTTGGCATATCTTGATATTGCATATCTTGAAATAACGAAAGGATTGATATTTATGGCAAAGGCAATAACAATATTTTTCTCAATAAAGGGTCAGACCCTTGGTGCGGGAATGAAAATAGTAGAGCAGAAAAAAGGCAACACCGCCATAGCGGCTGAATTTATTCATAATGCCATAGGCGGCGAGTTGTTTGAAATCGAGGCAGCAAGGGTATATTCCAAAGACCATATGACGCTTATTAACGAAGCTAAGCAGGAGTTGCAAGCGGGAACTCGTGTTGAGGTGAAAAAATATCCCGAAAGTCTTGATGATTATGACACAATATTTTTAGGATATCCGAACTGGTGGAACACTATGCCTATGGTCATGTTCACGTTTCTGGAGCATTACGACTGGACAGGTAAGCGGATAATTCCTTTCTGCACCAACGAGGGAAGCGGTTTCGGAGAAAGCGTAAGGGATATTAAGAAAATTGCCAAAGGTTCAGATGTAAAAGACGGAATAACCATTACAGGCTCACAGGTGAAAAATATGGAGAACAGAATTTCAGCGTGGGCAAAGGGACAATTATAGGTAACAGCATGAAAGTATCAATGAAATATTATTTGGTAATACTACTGACCGCGCTCCTGCTTTTGACTGGTTGCAGCGCAAGCGGTGAAAACACAGATACAAATTTACCGATAACCACGGAGGAGAGTGTGCAGATGATAACCGAGTTTGACAGCAATTCCAAATATGATTTCTCTGTTTTTGAAAATGTTGAACTGATAAATGTCAAGCTGTCGGAATTAACCATTGAACAGCTTGAGGTTCTTTATCAGCAGGCAAAATATTGTCAGGCTATGACCGAAGCAGACACGGATACTCTCCGCGAAATGGTTCCCGAGGACGCAGTATTTACGCATATGAGCGGGAAACAGCAGAGCCGTGAAGAATATTTTGCCGATATAGAAAACGGAAATCTGAAATATTTCAAAATAGGAATAGATTCGCCTGTTGTCGAGGCGGACGGCGATTCGGGAACGATAACCTATACTTCCGTTCTGAACGCCAACGCTTACGGAACAAAGGGAGTATTCCGAATGAGCGGAACTCACCGTTTTGTAAAGCGGGACGGGAAATGGTTCACGGATAATTAAAGGCTTGGAGGCAGTATATGAAAAAGCTTATAAAATTGCTGACAGCGGCATTGATACTGTTTTCAGGCTGTTCCACCGAAAACACGTTATATGAGGAAATTATAAATTCCGAAAATTTCAAAACGGATTTCTTATCTGAAACGACGGCGCAGGAAAATATCAAGGAAACAGAAGCCGACGTAAATGGCGAAGAAGCGGCAACCCTGCTTTATATGGGACAAGCAAGCATACGCATTGTTACGGTGGAAAACAAGGTTATCTATATCGACCCTTATGCGGGGGATTCCTACGACCTGCCCGCCGACCTTATTCTTGTGACCCATGCTCATTTCGACCATAATCAAATAAGCAAGGTGGAGAATAGAAATCCCGATTGTATAATCATTACGCAGGACGAGGCTTTGGAAAACGGAGAACATCAAATTTTCGATTTAGGCTATGTTACGTTGGAAGCGGTAGAAGCAGGTTACAACGACTGGCACGATATAACAGACAGCGTTGGTTATATTCTGACATTTTCATCAAACGGCAGGTCGGTATATGTGACTGGTGATACATCTGCGACAGAGCAAATGCCGCTGCTCGCAGAAAAGGAAATTGATTACGCATTTTTCTGCTGTGACGGCGTTTTCAACATGGGTCTGGAGGAAGCCGCATGGTGCGCCGAGCAGGTAAATGCAAAGCACAACATTCCGTATCACATGACTACAAATACAGAAAACAACGGATTTGACAGATCTATTGCGGAACGCTTTGAAGCGGAAAACCTGCTGATAATTGAGGACGGCGAAGAAATAAAGATTGTGTAAATTTGCTTAATTAGAGTATATAGAATTTATACCTAAAATTATTAATCATATTGAAGACAATGGAGATTTATATATCGTTTATCAC
>CAMWVO010000345.1 GCA_947177695.1 uncultured Clostridia bacterium | reverse complement strand
TGGCGAACTTTTTTGAGTCGGCGGCTACGCCGCCTGAGCGTCCCGACAGTTAGTCGCGTAAATCAAAATTTACCGCAATTGTTAAAAGTGCCGAAATATCATGCATTAAAAACACTAAATTCTACTTGCTTTTTTTGCTGAAAAATGGTACAATAAAAATAATATTGTAAATCCACATCTCAACCTAACGGAGGAATCTTTTATTATGCCGGTAAAGTATATTTTTGTAACGGGCGGAGTTGTTTCCGGTCTCGGAAAGGGTATCACTGCTGCTTCTCTGGGACGTCTGCTCAAAGCGCGGGGCTACAGGGTCACTATCCAGAAGTTCGATCCCTACATAAACGTTGACCCCGGTACTATGTCCCCATATCAGCACGGCGAGGTTTTCGTTACCGACGACGGCGCGGAGACCGACCTTGATCTTGGTCACTATGAGCGTTTTATCGACGAAAATCTGTCGGTGAACTCAAACATTACTACCGGTAAAATATACTGGACTGTCCTCAACAAGGAACGCCGCGGAGACTATCTGGGCGGTACTGTTCAGGTTATCCCCCATATCACAAACGAAATAAAGGAACGTGCCTACCGCGTAGGAAAGGAAGCCAACACCGACATAGTTATCACCGAGATCGGCGGAACTGTGGGCGATATCGAGTCCACGCCGTTCCTTGAAGCTATTAGACAGGTCGTTACCGAGGTGGGCAGGGAGAACGCTATCTACATTCACGTTACCCTCGTTCCCTACATCGCAGGCTCGGAGGAGCTTAAATCAAAGCCTACTCAGCACTCCACCAAGGAGCTGCTTTCTATCGGTATCCAGCCGAATATTATCGTATGCCGCTCGGAAAAGGAAATTCCCGAAGATATGCGGAACAAGATCGCTCTTTTCTGCAACGTCAGAAGCAGCGACGTTATTCAGAACCTGACCGCTCCGTCCCTGTACGAAGTGCCTATCTGGCTTGAAAAGGAGGGTCTTGCGGACGCGGTATGTCACCACCTGGGTCTTGAAAACCGCAAGCCCGATCTTTCCGAATGGACGGAAATGGTCAACCGCGCAAAAAACGCTGTTAAAAAGGTCACTATCGGACTTGTGGGCAAGTACGTTGTTCTTCACGACGCGTATCTTTCCGTTGCCGAGGCGCTCCGTCACGGCGGTATCGTAAACGACGCGGAGGTTGACATCAAGTGGATAAACTCCGAGGAGATAACCCGTGACAACGCTGCCGAAATGCTTAAAGGCTGTGACGGAATTATCGTTCCCGGCGGCTTCGGCGACCGCGGCATTGAGGGTATGATAGAATCGGTTCGGTACGCACGAGAAAATAAAGTCCCCTACTTCGGAATTTGTCTCGGTATGCAGATGTCCGTTATCGAGTACGCAAGAAACGTCCTCGGACTTGAGGGCGCTAATTCCACCGAGTTCGGCGATACGCCCTACCCAGTTATCGACATTATGGAGGATCAGAAAACCATTACCGAAAAGGGCGGCACAATGCGTCTGGGACTTTACCCCTGCAAGCTTACGGAGGGGACAACCTCTGCTCGCGTTTACGGCGAACCTCTTATTTACGAGAGACACCGCCACCGCTGGGAGTTCAACAACGCGTTCCGCAAGCAGTTACAGGACGCAGGACTTACTATTGCGGGTATTTCTCCCGACGAGAGACTGGTCGAGATAGTTGAGATCAAGGATCACCCTTGGTTCGTGGGAGTTCAGTTCCACCCCGAATTCAAGTCCAGACCCAACAAGCCTCAGAAGCTTTTTGCGGACTTTATCCGCGCTTCTCTTGCTTCACAGGAAAATAAGTAAAGCTAAAAGGCGGAGACCGTATCTCCGCCTTTTGATTATTTTTGCAGTGAGCTTTCCACCGCTTTGAAGCGGGGGTCGTCCCGTATGCTGTCGTATCCGTCCCACGCAAGCTTTTCAAGCAGCTCTTCGCGGTATGTGAACGTGAAATTTTTTATCGAGTGCTTTTTGTTATACTCCAGTCTGTTTACCAGCAGTGATGTATAAGGCTTTTTATCGGGCAGGTCGTCGTCCGCTGCGGCAAATTCGGCAGCCTTTTCAAGACTGTCAAGAGCAAGCTCCCGATCGCCCGAACCCATAGCCATTGACGCAATGTGGCTGTATGAGTGGTACACATCATGGAAGTAATAATTATAATCTCCCTTGTCGAACACAATATCGTACAGCGCAATAGCCTTTTGCTGTATTTCGATCCGCTGCTCCTGCGTCATTTGGGGATCGTTTTTTCCGTCCAGATCGGACAGATACCATAATGTCAGATACATAGCATTCGCAAGCGTTGAAACTACTCCCTGAGCAAATTTGATAAGCTCTTCGCCTTTGAGAAAAGCCATTTTTGTCATTTCGCAGCTTCTCCACAAGGGTGACAGCTTGTCGGCAGCTTCTATCGCTTTGTCAAGCTGTCCCGAACGCTCGTAGAAATGGCACAGGTCGCCCTGCATCCAGCCGCGTATTTCGGGGTCGGTGCATTCCGCTAAAATCCTTTCGGCTATGGCTATTGCTTTCAGATTATTTCGTCGGTAAGGCTCGCCCTCCCTGTCCCAGTTGACAAAGGTCAGATTGCTTGCGTATTCCGCCAAAAGCCTGAAGTTGTTGGGAAAGCGTTTTACCGCTTCCTCAAGAATTTTCAGATTTTCCTCGATATTGCCCTTTACGGAATTTTCATGAACAGTATCGAGAATTTTATCCGCTTCGGAGCTGTCCCGAATTTCTTTCATTCCCATAAGCTCGTCGGTGGTTATGCCGAAATACTCCGCAATGGTTGGCAGCAGCTCAATGTCGGGATAAGCCTCTCCCCGCTCCCACTTCGAGACAGCCTGAAAGGATACTCCAAGAATATCCGCAAGTTGCTCCTGCGTAAGCTCACGGAGCTTTCTTTGCTTTTTAAGATTTTCTCCGATGTATAGGGTCATAAAAAAGTCCTCCTTTAAACATTTGCAGCGCTGCTATGGTTATAGTATAACTTAAAATCCGGTTCAAAGCAATAACTTAGATATTGAGAGCGGTTCAACCTGAATTAGAATTTTTCCCGCCTTGGTTTTTGCGGACTTTATCAAAGCTTCTAATTAAAATTAAAAGACGTACTTCCGTATTATGCGGCAGTACGTCTTTTTTTCATATGCTATTTGATATGCTCTTTCAGTGAGCTTTCCACCGCTTTGAAGCGGGGGTCGTCGCGTATTTCGTCGTACCTGCTGTCGGACATTTTCATCAAAAGTCCTTCGCTGAAC
>CAMWVO010000344.1 GCA_947177695.1 uncultured Clostridia bacterium | reverse complement strand
CGATAATAACGATACGCCAAGGGTTCATGGATTTTTTATTCTAGTTATATTCTGGCGGCGGGGGAGGAGCGGTATCCTGCTGTCCCGCGTTCTGATAGTAGTCGTCGAACATACCTTTGTTTGCATTGGTTTCGTTTGTGCGGTTGTCCTCCGAGCTTTCAAAGGGTGTGCCCGCGGCGTGGAAATCCTCATCGTTAGGCGTATTGAACAAGTCACCGTCGGGCTTTTTCAGGGAAGCGAAAACTCCCGTGCTGTTCTGTGGCATAGGCTTGCTTTCCTTGTATTTAAGGTAAACCTCGCTTCGTGAGTAAGCGGAGGTCTCGCCGATAATGCTTCTTGCCAGAGCGTAGGGCTTGCCTAAGTCCTCGATAACAGCCTGTTCGTTTTCCTCGCCCGCTTCGTCAAAATATTCGGAATAGAAGCTTACAGCCATGTCCCGTTCCTCTTTCGGAAGAGAAACAAGATTTGACTCAAGCTCCGCTAAGTATTCTGCACGCGTCATAAATTGACCTCCTCGTCTGTGGATTTTGTGGACTGTGCCTGCTCCGAGATTATGTTGTTGATCTTATCCCTGTAGACAAGCCATTCTTCGCGGTATAGTTTTAGCTGTTCCTTTCCCTTGTCGGTTATCTGGTAGTAACGCCTGTTCCGTCCCAGATACTCTTGATCGTAGGTGGTGAGACACTCGCTTTTGAGCAGTCTCCTGAGAACGGGGTAAAGCGTTGATTCCGACATTTCCATGGCTTCGCGTATTTCCTGAGTTATCTTATAGCCGTAGGTGTCTTCTTTTGCGACAACGGAAAGCACAAGCGCGTCAAGCAAAGCGGCGCTGACCGGAAAAACCATATTAGCCCTCCTTTATATTTTTAAAATATGGATCAACATTTTAAAGTGATATTTAACTGTTTAAAGCTTCTTTTAAAGACGAAAAGAATTTTTCCGAACCAACGTAATATCCTGTTAAAAATTCGTCCGATACAAAGCCGTTCACCAAATCTCCGCCTATTGAAATCTTTACTGTTTCGGAATTTTCATAAGTGACATATTCCATAATTTTTTCATACGGTTCATCGTTTTCTTCCTTTATAACGGTGGGAGTTTTTTCCTGATACAGAGATATAACATATTTGGGTGTCAATTCTCCGCTGCTTTCGGCAGTTTCCGTCCAATTGTTCTCGTCAAAAAATTTGGACACATCTGCTTGCCGCTGTTGTTCCAATACTGTGACACTGTTGTGTTCGGCAGCGTTTGAAATTTCAATGCGGCAAAGCTTTTCGCCGACAGCATCTTCCTTTGTACAGCCAGTGAGCAATACCGACAAAATAGCGGTCAGCACGCATAAAAGCAAAATCTTTTTCATATAAATGACCTCCGACTCAAATGTGATCTGCATTTTGCTGATGTTAGGAAAAGTTTTTTAAACAGTTTTCTTAACTTTGATATTATTATACATCATATAATATCATTTGTCAATACATATTTGAAAAAAATTTTTTGAATTACAATTTATGACATTATGCTTGACAAATCAACTGCCTTGATATATAATGGTCGTAACATAAATTGGAATTTATGAGGAGGCTCAAATGAAGATAAAGAACGCAAGAAAAATAATATTAGATAATTATAATTGCAATGAAAACAGCTTTGTTTATTTTCTACATGAAGAATGCTACTTTTCTATTGAGAAATTCTGGGAATATTACGAGAGTATAGCAACGTTTGTAGGAACAATTGAAAAAAGCCCTGAAATAACAAGACAAATTACGCAAAGTTATCAGAGAATACTTAAAGAAATGATAGCTCATTTCGATCCTATGGATGTTGCGGTTATGGATAATTTTCCCGAAAATTATCCAGACTATATAGAAAGAATTGATTTTGCATTGTTGGCTTATTATACTGATAATTTAGATTTATTAGATAATGAAAAGTTTGAATTGCAGAAGTAAATCTGATTTATATAAGTGAAATAATAAAATAAGCCCGAAAGCGGTTAAACCAAATCGCTTTCGGGCTAAATTATTTTACTGTCCCAACTCCTCAGAAAGCATGACCCACTCGTCCTCATAGTCGGAGCAAAGCCGTTTCATATTTGAAAAAATTTTTGAATTACTATTTCTGATATTATGCTTGACATATCAACTGTCTTGATGTATAATGTTTGGAAAATAAATCGTAGTTTATAGGAGGTATAGCTTGTGGATTTCAAAATGATTTTAACCGACCTTGACGGAACCTTGCTTTGTTCTGACGACAGCATATCTGAACGTACAAAATTTATTCTGAAAAGCTGTCAGGAACGCGGTATTTACGTTGTAATAGCTACTGCACGGTATTGGATAGGTGCAGAACGCTATATAGAAGAAATTCAGCCTGATTATGAAATTACAACCGACGGAACGCTTATTCATCGGCATGGGGAACAGATATACAGCTGTTGTCTTGAACCGGAAGATACGAACAAAATCGTACAGGATATACTTGCACTGGACGATAAGACGGAAGTTACCGTTGCGGCAGGACATCAGGTTTTTTGGAACAGTGAGCATATAGCCGAGTCCGAGAAATTACATAAGGCAGTTTATTGTGATTATCATGAACCGCTGTCTTGCAAGGCAAATAAAATTGTAGCAGAGCTTCCCGATCATGAAACGGCTTTAGAGATTGCAAATAAAAATAACTGTCGTTTGCAGAGTTACCGCGGAGAAAAGTGGTATGCCTTTTTGCCCGAAAATGCGGGGAAAATACAGGCAATTCGGGAATTGGCAAGGATATTGAATATATCGCTGAATGAAATAGTTGCTTTCGGAGATGATAAGAATGATATTGAAATGCTTAAAATGTGCGGAACGGGTGTTGCTGTAGCTAATGCCGTTCCTGATGTCAAAGACGCTGCAGACAGCGTTGCATTATCAAATGATGAGAACGGAGTAGCCGAGTGGATTGCCCAAAATATGCTGATGAGTGCGGAATAAAAACAAACCCGAAGGCGGTTAAGTCAAATCGCTTTCGGGCTATATTTTTTATTGTCCCAGCTCCTCGGAAAGAGCAAGCCATTCCTCCTCGTAATCGGAGCAAAGCCGCTTCATATCCTCAAGAGCCGCGCATTTTTCCTGCATAAGCTGATAATCGGCGCATACCTCCGGGTCGGCAAGCTCCTGCTGAATGACCGACATTTCGTCCTCAAGACGTGCGATCTCGTTTTCAAGCTCCTTGATGCGGTTACGCTTTTTAGCGTCTGCGGCGCGCTGTTCCTTGGAG
>CAMWVO010000343.1 GCA_947177695.1 uncultured Clostridia bacterium | reverse complement strand
AGTCGGCGGCTGCGCCGCCTGAGCGTGACGACAGTTAGTCTTGTAAATCAAAATTTATCTGTTAAAATTGATTTCCGTTTCAGACCGCTGCTCCGTATTGACAAATACTTCAAAAAGGGCTATACTTATTATTAAGATACTATTAACAATCAGTACGCTGTTGAGCAGGAAAGGAGCTTTTTTATGGTACAGCAGCTTAACGAAAACTGGATACTTCAAGGCGGAACGGCGGAGGGCATTCGCACAAATATCCCATGTTCGGTCTACGACTGCCTTATCCGCGCGGGGAAAATTCCAGACCCTTACTTCGGCGAAAATCAGTACGCCGCGCTGGAGCTTTCGGACGGAAACTATGTCTTTGAACACAGCTTTGTTCCCTCGCGGGATATTCTTGCCTGTGAAAAAATATATCTGCGCTTCAACGGCATCGACACTCTTGCGGAGATACTGCTCAACGGCTCGGCTATAGGCAGGGCTGAAAATATGCACCGTATATATGAATACGACGTTACGGGTCTGCTTCGTGAGGATCGGAACGTTATCACAGTAAGACTTTTTTCTCCGCTTGAATATATCCGCGCCGCACATAAGCAGAACCCCGCGTGGGGCGTAAATTCCACAGTCGAGGGCTTTCCGCAGATACGCAAGGCGCACTATATGTTCGGCTGGGACTGGGGTCCGCAGCTTCCAGATCTGGGCATCTGGCGCAGCGTTGAGCTTGAGGGCGTCAACGGCGGACGGCTGGAAAGCGTTTACGTCAGACAGGAGCATTCCTCGGCGGGAGTGCGCCTGATATTCGACACAAGGATAGCGGACATATCCTCCGATAATCTCCGTATCGGCATAAGCGTTACCTCTCCCGACGGAGAGGATATCGTTATCTCGGATAATGTGAAGGACAAGGCTGTGGCTCTCGATTGTACAATAGCGTCGCCGCTGCTCTGGAATGTAAAGGGCTACGGCAAACAAAATCTGTATATGGCTAAGGTAATGCTTTTCAACGGCGAGGAGCCTGTGGATATCCGTGAATTCAACGTAGGTCTGCGGACGGTTGAGCTTTGCCGCGATCCCGACAAGGAGGGCGGCGAGGAGTTCTGCTTCCGCGTAAACGGCATTAAAATTTTTGCCATGGGAGCAAACTATGTCCCCGAAGATCATATACTTCCAAGACGTTCCGCGGAACGCACAAGAAATCTGCTGAAAAGCTGCGCGGCGGCAAACTACAACATGATACGGGTATGGGGCGGAGGCTTCTATCCCGACGATAACTTCTACGACACCTGCGACCGTCTGGGTCTGCTGGTATGGCAGGACTTTGCTTTTGCCTGCGCGGTCTACAACGCCGACGCGAATTTCAGCTCTAACATCAAGCAGGAGTTCATAGACAATATAAAGCGTCTGCGCAATCACCCCTCGCTGGGTATGTGGTGCGGAAACAACGAGATCGAATCCGCCATACAGTACTGGGGCATACCCGTTACCGAAGCGCAGAAGCAGGGCTATCTCAGAGTGTTTGAAAAGCTGATACCAAGCGTTCTGAAGCACTACGACCCCCAGACACCTTACTGGCCGTCTTCCCCTTCGTCGGGAGGAGGCTTCGACGAGTCAAGCGCGGAAAACAGGGGAGACTCTCACTACTGGGCGGTATGGCACAACTGCAAGCCATTTGACGATTTCAAAAAGCACAAGTTCCGCTTCTGCTCGGAGTACGGCTTTGAATCTGTACCCTGCATGAAAACGGTGCGCTCCTTTGCTCGGGAAAAGGACTTCAACATCTGTTCGGGCGTTATGGAGGCTCACCAGAAATGCGAGGCGGGAAACGAAAAGCTGCTGTACTATCTTGCGCAGATGGTAAGATATCCCTACAATTTCGAGGACCTGGTATACGCCACACAGCTTGTTCAGGCTGAGGCGATACGCCAGAGCGCGGAGCATATGCGCCGCAGCCGCGGACGCTGCATGGGTTCGCTTTACTGGCAGGTCAACGACAGCAATCCCGTTATCTCATGGTCGTCCGTAGATTATTTCGGCAGGTGGAAAGCCCTCCACTACGCCGCGAAAAAATTCTATGCGCCGGTGCTTTGTTCCATAGACGACAGCGACAAGAACAATCTTGTAATAAACATTTCCAACGAAAAGCTTGAACCCTTTTCGGGAACGGTCCGCTGGAGGGTGAGACGGAACGACACGACGGTGATCTCACAGGGCGCTGTGGATGTGAAAGTCCCTCCGCTGACGGCAATGAACGTGGGAACGCTTACGCCGAACCATACCAAGCTTGAAAAGAATATGCTCAGAACTCACTATATAGAGTACATTCTGATACATGACAACGCGGCGATCGCAAACGGAACGCTCATGCTGGTGCAGCCAAAGCAGTTTGAATTTCTCGATCCCGAAATAACCGTTAAGGCGGACAAGATCGGAGATAAGTACCGCTTTGAGCTGAACAGCAAAAGCTTTGCCAAGGGCGTTTATCTGGACTTCGACGAGTTCGACTGTGTTTTCGGAGACAACTGGTTCGATCTGCACGGAAAGGAATACTCGGTGCTTGCGAACAGAAAATTCTTCCCCGAGGGACTTACTCCCCAGGAGGTCGCAGGCAAGCTGAAGATAAAGAGCTGTTACGATTTACAGCAGTGAAAGGACAGGTGCGCCGATGGATCACAAACAGGAATTTCTGGACATCTATAAGTCCTGCATAACAAGAGAGGGTTCGGATAAGCTTCTGGAATACCTGCTCTCGGACAAAAGCGATTTTTTCACCGCTCCCGCAAGCACCCGTTTTCACGGTTCTTATGAGGGGGGGCTTCTGGAACACAGTCTGAACGTTTACCACTGTCTTAAAGACTACCTTAGCCGTGAGAGGGCGAAAACGGTCTACGGAATGAATTATTCCGAGGAGACAATAGCGATATCCGCGCTTCTGCACGACATCTGCAAGGTGAACTTCTACAAGGTGGACTACCGCAACGCAAAAAACGATCAGGGCGTTTGGGAGAAAGTTCCCTACTATACAATAGACGATCAGCTCCCCTACGGACACGGGGAGAAGTCGGTGTACATAATTACGGCTTATATGCGCCTGAGCCGTGAGGAAGCCTTTGCGATACGGTATCATATGGGATTTTCAAACGGCGACGACCCCAATCAGGTGGGCAGATCCTTTGAGATGTTCCCGCTGGCATTTGCGCTCAGCACCGCCGATATGGAAGCGTCCTATTTCCTTGAGGGTAAATAAGTTTTGCTGTTTTAAGATTACATTGC
>CAMWVO010000342.1 GCA_947177695.1 uncultured Clostridia bacterium | reverse complement strand
TATCACGCCTGCAAGACTTACTGCCAGCGCCGCAGCCGCGCTTAAATAAACGCCGTCCTGACCTCTTATCCTGCCGAATATCGCAAGGGAAATTCCGTTTACCGAAACATAGGGCGTAAGAATATACAATGCGGACTTCGCGATACCGAAAGGAGAAAATATACCCAGAATAACAGTCGCAGCAGCTATTACCGCAAAGTTGCAGATACCGAGAATTATCATTCTTGCGCCTATGACCTGCGGCAGAGCAAACCTGCACCCCGCTTCTATTTCGGACATTCCGAAAATGTCGGAGCGGGAAATTTCCGCCGCCGTCAATACCGCCAGAAACGGCGCAAGCGAGGACAGTACCCACAAAAGAACCATTTCTCTGCAGGGGACAACGCAAGCTGTAAAAATGCCCGCCAGAAGTATAAATGCCGAGATCGCCCACATTCTTTTGCGGATATAGCCTATCTGCAAGATAACAAATTCGGGATAGGTCAGCTTCGGGTACGGCAGCGATTTTAAAAAGCTGTCCCTGTTTTTGGGTTCGGGAGGCTCGCACGCTTTATAAATTTCCTTTTTAATATTCATACCGTAACGCTCCTTTCAAATATTTTTTCATCTCCGCAAGAGCGGCACGTTCCAGACGGTACGCCGCAAACCGCGATATGCCCATTGTTTCCGCCGTTTCATTCACCGACAAGCCGCTGAGATAACGCAAAAGAATAATTTCCTTTTGTCGTTCCTCCAGCATTTCGAGAGCTGCGCGGACCGCAATTTTTGTGTCGCTTTTTTCTGAAAATTCCTCTGTCGGGTAATCCTCCGGGAGTTCCTCAGATCGCTTTTTGCGGAAATAGTCTGTGCAAAGATTTTTTGTGATCGTGTAAAGATACGCCATATCCTCTCCTCGGCTTATTTTCATATTCTGCGCAAAATACCTGAGAAAGGTTTCCTGGGTTATGTCTTCCGCAGCGGCTGAATTTCTCACCTTGTAAAAGCAGTAACGGTATATCTTGTCGTAAATTTTTGTTAGCTCATCCACCGCAGGGAAACCTCCTCTCATAGTGTATAACGTTTAAGACGCGCAGAATGTGCGCTTTTTATTTACACAAAAAAAGAAAGCGTTTTGCGCTTTCTGAAACATTTATGATCCTGCCGATATTTAGTATTTCACGCAAAGCGTGTTTTAAGTACGATCAATAAAAATATATCATAATCATAGGGGAAAACACTATTTTTCACCGTTGGGAAGAACGATACGCAGCTTGAACCATTCGTCCGTAACGTCGTAATCGAGGACGGCGTTATTTTTCCGTGCAAACGCCGAAATGCTGCGTGTGCCGATCCCGTGACCGCTTTCCTTTGAGGTGGGAAGTCCCTCCTCGTCAAAGGATACCTCTCCCGTATAGTTATTTGCAATTTCCACTATATATTGCTTTAACTCCGTTGTTCTGATACGCAGTTTCTTTTGATTTCCCGAAACCTTTGCGCAGGCGTTCACGGCGTTTTCAAGAGCGTTTGCCACAGCCGCAGTAAAATCCATAATGTCAATACTGATGTTTTCGGGCATCGCAAACTGCACCTCTGTTTTGATACCCCTGCTTTCCGCCCGTTCGATGTAATATGCCAGAATAGCGTTTGCTGTGGAATTGGAGCAGTAGGACACTTTTTTGGAGTCGTTAAGCTTTTTGCCGAAAGAACCTAAATATTCCAGAGCGCCGGAAGTATCTCCCGCCGTAAGCATATCGGAAAGAACTATCAGATTATAACGTAAGTTATGCCGTATTATCCTGACCTGCTCTTCCGTGGAATTGATAGCTTCAAGCTGCTTCTGAAAGGATTCGCTCTGGGACGTAAGTATGCTGTTGGTGTATTCGGAAAGCTGTAAATTATACTGACTGATAAGACTGTGGAAAATAATTACATAAACTATCAGCATCAACACAGTAACAGCGTAAATGTAGACAGCATGTTCAATTGATTCCGTATAGTGCACGGGATATGTTCCGATAATAAAAATCAGCACTGTAAAGCCTATGGGAACAAAGGTCAGAGCCCTCCAGCTCTTATCGGGAAGATAATCAAGCAGGGCAAATTTTTTTCTTAAAAATTTCAGTTCCAAAAAAATGCACAGAGAATAGCTGACTATCCTTATGACCAAGTCCATAGCCTTTCCTCCGTCAAGGAGTGAAACAGCTATCGTTTGGCTCATGGCAAGAATTACCGAAATGCTTAACTGCATTGTATAGTTAAAAACCGCCTGCCATGGCGAATAGTTCGATATACAATAAAGAATGACCATTGCGGGGACGGATATCATGGGTATGCTGAGCCGAAGCGTTACGACGATGCCGAAAAGCTTCATTGCGGTAAATGTAAAAACGCCCGTCCATAAAATATATCCCGCAAAGGCAGCAAGAACTTTTTTAAAGGTGTATTTTACTTTCATGCAGGACGACATCATAAGCAGAGTGCTGATTACAACGACTATTGATTTTACCATGTAGTAAGTAATATCGTTTTCAAATGTCGTCATGCATTTCGCCTCCGTTCAGTTCGTAGTCGATATATTTTTTTCTTGCCTCCGCATATTTTCGCGTAACAGTCAGAACAGTCCCGTCGGACATGATAAAGCCCACAGCGTTTACCGTTTTGATGTGCTTCATATTAACAAGGTAGCTTGCGGAGCTTTTGATAAAGGAACCGTTTTTGATGTAATCGGTTATCACGCTGTCAAATGTACCTCTGAAATAAGTGCTTTCAACGGTCTTTCCTCCCGCAATACGGTATATCATGCGGTGATTGTAGTATTCTATGTAGACAATATCCTCTGCGCTTACCGAAACAGTCCCCGTGGAGCATTTTAAAACAAAACGCTCGGACGGCTTGCCTATACGGGAAAAGCAGTCCGCAAGCTCGGCTGTAACATTTTCCTTGACCGCGGGCTTGATAAGATAGGAGAACGCTTTTACCGAATAGGATTCCAAAGCGTAATCCTTTGACGAGGTCAGAAAAATTATAAAAGCGTCTGCATTTTTCTGTCTTATGGCTTTGCCAAGCTGGATACCGTTCATATCGGGCATGATTATATCCAGTATGTAGATATCCGAGTATCGTCCTCCGTCCTCATATTCAAGAAGCTCCCTGCTCGAAGAGAAAGTTTTTACTTCCGCATTTATATTGTTTGCCTCAGTATAGTCGTTGATTATACTGCATATTTTTTCCAGTTCGCCGCTGTTGTCGTCGCATACAGATATACGGTACATTGGCAAAATCCTCCATAAAAT
>CAMWVO010000341.1 GCA_947177695.1 uncultured Clostridia bacterium | reverse complement strand
TGCGGAGAATGAAAAATTAAAAAGGATTATTTTAGCAAGCATAGATTTTGTGGGGACAAATAAGCTCAAATCATTTCATATATTTTTTGCATATCAATGCTTTTTCGCACACCGTCAGCAAGCAAATCATACTGCCGCTCCTTATATTCGGAGCGGTTTATTGTTTTTTCTGCAACAATACCCTTACGCTCTGAAATTGCGTTTATAATTACACCCACAACCTCTTCACTGTCAAAAAATCCGTGTAAATAGCTCCCGTAAATATTATTTTTATATACCCCGTCTGTGCGCCCGTCACTTAATTTTAGCAGCGGTTTTTCAATTCCGACCGTTTCGCCCATATGTATCTCATAACCATCTGCGTGTGCGCCGCACAGTGCAGGAAAATCACCGCCGTCAGCCGTCACAATTCCGCTGACCCTTGTTCTTGTCTTTTCGGTATGGAAAACCGTTTTCATATCAAGCAAACCGATACCGAGAATTTCACCGCCGCTTTCGGTACTATATGGATCTGAAATTAATTTCCCCAACATTTGATAACCGCCGCATATGCCAAAAATCGGCGTACCGCCAAACGCATTTCTTTTTACGGCAGTTTCAATGCCGCTCTCCCGCAGCCATTTCATATCGGAAATAACGCTCTTGCTGCCCGGAATAATTATCATATCGGGATTGCCAAATTCGGAGCATTTTTCAATATATCTTACTGAAACATTTTTAAATTGACCGAAAACATCAAAGTCGGTAAAATTAGAAATTCTCGGCAAGCGTATAACGGCAATGTCGATTTCATCTTTAGTTTTATTAAGCAGTTTTTCCGATAAACTGTCCTCGTCTTCAATGTCGCAATGCAGATACGGAACTACGCCCACAACAGGCTTTTTCCCCTTTTCCTCAAGTATTTTTACACCGTCTGCAAACAGTGAAATATCACCCCGAAATTTATTTACAATAAGTCCCTTGACACGCTCACGTTCGTCCTGCTCGAGCAGCGAAAGAGTACCCAAAAACTGTGCAAAAACGCCGCCCCTGTCTATATCTCCCACAAGAAATACCGACGCGTCCGCAATTTTTGCCATACCCATATTTACAATGTCGTCCGATTTTAAATTAAGTTCAACGGGACTGCCTGCACCCTCAATTACAATAATGTCGTACTGTTTCGCAAGTTGCCGATATGCGGCTTCAATTTCGGGAATAAGCGTTTTTTTGTATTTAAAATAGTCAGCCGCCCGCATATTTCCGCGTACTTCTCCGTTTACAATCACCTGCGAACCCATATCAGTAGTTGGCTTTAACAAAATAGGGTTCATTAAAACGGACGGTTCTATTCCCGCAGCTTCCGCCTGCATTGCCTGCGCCCTGCCTATTTCAAGTCCGCTGCGGGTAATGTATGAGTTCAACGCCATATTCTGCGACTTAAAGGGCGCTGCGGAATAACCGTCCTGCTTAAAAATTCTGCACAGCGCTGCGCATAAAAAGCTTTTTCCCGCATTTGACATTGTACCTTGAAGCATAATTGCTTTTGCCATAATTAATTGCTTTCCCCGCTTTCGTTCAGTATTTTTTTCAGTGCATTTATCAAAATAACATTCTCGCTGTGATTTTTTACTGCAATACGAAAATAATTTTCATTAAGTCCGATAAAATTATCACAGCTTCGTATTGCAATTCTTTCATTTTTCAGCAATTTACCAAGCGGTAACTTGCTGAAAAATAATAAAAAATTTGTGTCAGAAGTATATACTTTAATTTTCATATCATATAAAGAATTGTACAGATAATCCCGCTCTTGTTTGATTAAATCAATAGTTCTTTTTATGTATTTTTTCTCGTCTAATGCCGCTGTTCCCGCAAGCTGCGCAGGTATTGAAACATTCCAGCATTGACCAGTATGCCGTACTTTATTTGCAAGACATTCATCTCCGAAAATAGCATAGCCAAGCCGCAGTCCCGCCATTGAATAAATTTTTGTAAAAGCTTTTATGACAATCGTTCCGAGCCGTATTGGCAAGGTATATTTTTCTTTGTCCGTGACAAAATCCATAAAGCACTCGTCAGCGATCAAAAGAATATTTTCTTGCTCACAGCGGCGGAAAATTTCATTCATCATTTTAGGTTCTGCAATTTTTCCGGTGGGATTATTTGGGTTGCAAAGAAAAAACATATCAACATTTTGCAAATCTTCAAGCAGACGCTTTGTTAATTGAAAATTTTCGTTTTCACGAAGATAATGATATTTTATCTCGCAGCCGACCTCCGCAAGTTCCTTTTCGTATTCCGAAAATGTCGGAGCAAGAAGCAGCGCTCGTTTGGGCATAACGGCATAAATAATCCGATAAATTAAATCAGCCGCACCGTTTCCGCAGACAATTTTTTCGCGCGGAATATTTTCGCATTCCGATATTTTTTTAATTAAATTTGTACTATCGGGGTCGGGGTACTGTGAGAAAATATTGATATTTTCGGTAAGAATTTTTTTGACATTTTCGGGCAGTCCCAGCGGATTAATATTTACCGAAAAGTCGTATAAAACATCAGAATTTGCGTTTCCGCCGTGTTCAAATCGTTCCATAAAAGCTCCTTAAAAAATTAAATACGCAAGCAATAAGCGAACTGCTGCGGCAAATAAAAGCATTATAAAACTTGCTGTAAACATAAGTCGGTTTACACGGCGAATATCCTCGGCTTCAATTTTGCGGACATTATCGCCTATCGTGTTTTTATGGTGCAGTTTGCCGAAATAGTATGCGTCGCCTAAAAGCCGCAAGCCCAACGCTCCTGCTGCCGCTGCTTCGGTCTGTGCGGCGTTCGGACTTTCCTGACTGTTTCTGTCACGCCGCCAGATTTTATATGCGCTTTTAAAATCATAACGCAGAATAAATGCTGCCGCAATCATCATTAATGCGGAAATTCTTGACGGGATATAATTTAAAATATCGTCAAATTTTGCGGCAAAACGTCCGAAATCAATGTACTTATCATTTTTGTAGCCGAGCATGGAGTCCATAGTATTAGCGGCTTTGTAGAAAAATCCTGCTGCCGCACCGCCGAAAGCCATATAAAAAAGCGGAGCAGTTTCACCGTCGGAGGTGTTTTCGGCAACCGTTTCAACAGCGGCGCACAGTATTCCGTTTTTATCAAGATTATCGGTATCGCGTCCAACGATCATTGAAACCGCTTGCCGTGCGGCGTAAATATCGTCCGCTTCAATTGCTTTGCAGACCTTCATGCTTTCATTGCAAAGACACCTTGCCGCAAGCATATAGTATGTCAA
>CAMWVO010000340.1 GCA_947177695.1 uncultured Clostridia bacterium | reverse complement strand
TTCTGTTTCCGCCGCCTCTGTGACGAACGGTGATTCTGCCGTAGCTGTTTCTGCCTGCGGTCTTCTTAAGAGGAGCAAGGAGGCTCTTCTCAGGCTCGACCTTGGAAAGGCAGCTGTAATCGGTAACAGTCATCTGACGTCTTGAGGGCGTCGTAGGCTTGTATGATTTGATAGCCATTGCAGTTCATCTCCTTTATAGATATATTTTCGTATGCTTTTCGGAAGCTGCTCTTCCATAGCGCATACCATATAGAGGTCAGGAATTTTCCTCCGCCGCATATGTTACCCGCCCCCTTGAGGGGGCTCAACACAGTCAAGATACGCCGTATCCAACCGTGGGGGAGACATCGCCAGCGGGGGCTCCCCGCCTTACATCATGCCGTCGAAGAATTCGATGGTCTTGGAATCCTCGGTAAGAGTAACTATCGCTTTCTTCCAGTCGGGAGTAAAGCCTCTGTGAAGACCCATTCTCTTGGATCTGCCTCTTACGTTCATGGTGTTTACCTTAGCGACCTTAACGCCGAAAAGCTCCTCGACCGCCTTTGCGATCTCGATCTTGTTGGCATTCTTTGCAACCTTAAAGGTGTACTTGCTTTCCTGAAGACCCTCCATGCTCCTTTCGGTGATGATGGGCTTTATCACAATATCCTGTGCGATCATTATGCGTACACCTCCTCGATCTTGGCGACAGCGTCCTTAACAACGATAAACTTGTCGTAGTTGAGGATGTCGTAAACGTTGATTGTGTTTACCAGAGCAGTCTTTACGCCGGGAATGTTAGCCGCGCTCTTTACAACGAAACTGTTTACCTCGGGCATTACGATGAGAGCCTTAGCTCCGTCGGGATTAACTGCCTTGAGCATTTCAACAACGGTCTTGGTCTTGTATTCGTTCATCTTGATATCGTCGAGAACAATGATATTGTTGTCGATGACCTTAGTCGAAAGAGCGGACTTCATAGCCAGTCTCTTAAGCTTCTTGTTTACCGTAAAGCGGTAGCTTCTGGGCTTGGGACCGAGAGCGATACCACCGTGTGTCCACTGGGGAGCGCGTGTGGAACCCTGTCTTGCATGACCCGTACCCTTCTGTCTCCAGGGCTTTCTTCCGCCGCCTCTTACCTCTGTGCGGGTGAGTGTGGACTGTGTACCCTGTCTCTGGTTAGCGAGATAATTCACAACCATTGTGTGCATAGCAGACTCGTTTGGAGTTATGCCGAAAACAGCGTCCGACAGCTCGATATCCGAAACCTCTTTGCCTGTCATATCCAGAACTTTAATACTGGGCATTACTGCTTCCTCCTTCCATTAAGCCTTTTTCTTTTTTACGCAGTCGCAGATGGTAACGATTCCGTTCTTAGGACCGGGGATCGCGCCTCTGACCGCGATAAGATTGTTTTCTGCGTCAACCTTGACGATCTGAAGATTCTGTACAGTAACCTTCTCGCTGCCCATGTGACCGGGGAGCGCCTTGCCCTTATAGATACGTGAAGGCGAGGAACAAGCTCCCATAGAGCCTGCGTGTCTGTGTACAGGACCCGAACCGTGGGTCTCCTTCAGTCTGGAGTTGTTGTTTCTCTTGATAGTGCCCTGGAAGCCCTTACCCTTTGATGTGCCGCATACATCAACGATGTCGCCCTCAGCAAAGGAATCCGCTTTCAGAATTGCGCCTACCTCCATGTCCTCCGCACCGTCAAGTCTGAACTCCTTAAGAGTTCTCTTAACAGCCACGTCGGCTTTTGCGAAGTGACCCTTGATGGGCTTGTTCGCAAGCTTTTCCCTCATGTCGCCGAAGCCGAGCTGAACTGCGCTGTAGCCGTCGTTCTCAACTGTTTTCTTCTGAACGACAACGCAGGGACCCGCTTCAACAACGGTCAAGGGAATGACCTTGTTTGTTGCTTCATCGAAAATCTGTGTCATACCGATTTTTCTGCCGATGATTGCCTTTGTCATAGTTTTTCCTCCTTTTGGTTATTGGTTGCGTTTCCGCAACATGACCTACCGCATAACGCCTTTGGGAAATGATAGTTGAAAGCCTCCTCCACACTCACCCTCCCCCTTGAGGGGGACTCAGAACAGTCGATATTTCATAATATCAAACTGTGGGGGGTGACATGCCAGCGGGGGCTCCCCGCTATTTGATTTCCATTACAACGTCAACGCCGGCAGGAAGTTCAAGACCCTGCAGAGCCTCAACAGACTTGTCGGACGGTCTGATAACGTCGATAAGTCTCTTGTGGGTTCTCATCTCGAACTGCTCGCGGCTGTCCTTGTACTTGTGGACCGCACGGAGAATTGTGATGATCTCCTTGTCGGTGGGAAGCGGAATGGGTCCGCTTACTCTTGCGCCGCTTCTTTTAGCAGCGTCCACAATCTTAGCCGCAGCAGCGTCAACTACCGCATGGTCGTAACCTTTGATCCTTATTCTGATCTTTTCATTGACTGCCATTAATGATCGCCTCCTGAATACTTTAAAACTTTTGGGGACGAGGTTTTCGTGACAACCGCACTTCCCTTGGCTCCCGCATTTGCGCGTCCCACGTCTCCGTGTGTATCGCGCTCCCGGGAACTAAAACACCCGAAAAACCAATGTCTTTCGGGCAGGATAAGTACACACAGCTTACCTATGGGCGAACGCAAGCCGTCCACGGTTTAAGCACACACAGTGTTCGTTATCACAGCCGCCCGATTATCGGACATACTCCACGGAAATTCCCTTGCACACCGCAAGCAACCTTCCGCTTCCTCGCAAACATAAAACATAGCGGTAAAACCGCCGTATCGCAGTCACGCAAGTAATATTATAGCATTACCCCGCTTCGATTTCAAGGGGGTAATGCCAATTTAGCAAATTTTAGCTATAGAATTTTTAATGATTTTCCTGCAATTTTTTATGCATTTTTACCAATCTCTTGATTTTGCTGAATAAAATCCCGATTTTGGGGCATACTTATATATTTGCGCCGACCGCCGGTTTGACAATATACGACAGACCGCGGTATATCCCATTGCTTTCGTCTCAGCCTATCTCGACAAAATCCTCGCCGCCGGATTTTTCCGCCCTGTTCCAGTCTACGGCAAGCTTAAAGTCTATAATTTCCCTTTCGCCGCCGTTTGCGGGCACTCCGTCGCCGTGGAAAGCCATCACCGTTTTTTCGCGGGTGTTTTCTTTAATGTCCGCATGGACGTAATATTCGCTGTAATTGCCGTCCAGATACTCGGCGAGAGCATTTTCAATATTTTCATTTACTGCGCCGCAGAAAGCCGGTACCCTGCTGCTT
>CAMWVO010000339.1 GCA_947177695.1 uncultured Clostridia bacterium | reverse complement strand
CTGCTGAACGCTTACAGCCTGACCGCCCTCAAAAACGGGCATCGGAAGAATTTCCGCGTCGATATCCTGGGTGCCGTGGTCGTCCGTTACCTCGTCGGGAAAATACACCGCGGAGAACGTGGAACCGATAAGGGAAATAATATTACCCACCTTAACGTCGTCGGAGCGGTACTTGCCGTCCGAGCGGAAGTATCCGCTTATATACGGAACGTAATAATTATCCCAAATTTTACGCATTGCAGACTCGTCCAAGTCCACAGTGACCGAGCCGTTTTCCACATGGAAGATCTCGTGCCCAAGCTGTTTTGAGCCGATAATGAACAGATTTGCAAGGGCGTCCCTGCCGTACAGAGCCTTACCGTCGCCGGGAATGTCGGGAGTGAGAGCGTCCGTCCATTCGTAGTATCTGCGGGCGGTATCTGTGACGCCCTCCACAGTCCGCATATCCTCTGCGGACGCGCCCGTCGCTTCCGCAAAAGCGTCCCACTCGTTTTTGTTCAGCATAAAGGTCTCGGTACATTTTGCTATAGGAAATATGTACAGCTCGCCGCCGTTTCCGATACGTCCCTCTTCTATATAGGAGTCAATATATTCAGCCTGTTCCTCAGCTGTGAAGTACTGATCCAAATCGGCAAGTATACCCATTTTTTCTATCTCATAAGCGGTATCAGCGTAGGAAGCAAAAATATTCGGAAGCTCGCCGCTGCCAACCTGCTTGTTTGCGGAACTGAGCACAGCAGTCTCCAGATCGGCAATGCTTCCCTGAGAATGAGCGCTTACAACAATGCCGTTTTTATAGCCCACAGTATTGTTAAAATTTTCTATCATCTTGTCAAATGAGCTTTGCAGAGAGCCGTTGTAGTAGTGCCATATCTCGATAGACACAGGTTCGCCGGCCAGGGTATCTTTTCCGCCGCAGCCCGAAAGCATTCCCGCCGCAGCCGCCGCAGCGACCGGAAATGCAATATGCCGCAAAAACTTGCGGCTTTTAAAAGGATCAAACATATAATTTACCACCTTGTTCAATATGTGAGACACACTTTTCCCGGAGACCGTAAGGAACTCCGGGAAAGGAATTATTCGTCCGACTTGTCCGAAAAGAACATCTTTACCGTCATCACAACGCCGAGGACCGAGTTGATAAGGGCGATCGACAGCGCAACGATGCTGATGGATATACCCGCCGAGGAGCTGTAGTTTTTCCTGCGTTTTTTAATACCGATAATAAGACCGGGGATAGCGCAGGCATAGGAAACAACAGGAAGAAAGAACGAAAAAACCAGTCCTACGATACTAAGGACAAGACTTGAAACACAAAGCTTTTTTCCCGACATATTAAAGTCCTCCATAAAAATATATACAAGGAAGCGCTGATTAAATCGCGCCTACGGCTTGGTACGCATCTTGCTTGCATATTTGACCTCATATTGCATCAAAATTTCTTGACATACGCGAGTATGCCTGCGAAATTTTGATACAATCTGAGGTCAAATCTGACTGCGCAATCTGCACACCAGATTTAATCAGCGCTTCCTTAATTTTACCACATTGATATTATTTTGTCAATACAGCTGCGGCTTAATCATCAAAGTCTGCGTTTTCCCTTTTGGGAGACCTTTTTCATCTTCATTCTGCGCTTTTTCGTCGCCAGAATGTACACCGCAATATAAGCCGCCGTAAGGAAAACCGCCGCCGCAACAGCCATTTTGAACCAGAACGAGCCTACGAACGCCTTTACCTTCATAACGTTGTATTCAAGCTGGGACAGCGCAACGCCGTTCATTGCCACCAGATCGACGGTACACAGGGTCTCTCCCGACAGCGACAGCGTGTATTTTCCCAGAACCTGTCCCTTTTCCACGGGAGCTGTGACCGCACCGTCCGAGTCAAGGAAATTTTTTGTAACGATCTCCGTTTTCAGACTTGAAACGTCCAGCGTGTTTGGCCAGAGCGTGTAAAAATCCTCCGACGGCGCCAGCAGAACATGATCCTCTCCGTCTCCGAGCTTTACGGGTATCTCGGTTATCTCGTCGGTGGTGCTGAGTATCTTCTCGTATGAAAAAGTGCTGAACGCCCATTCATAAATTTTTTCGTGGTCTGAATAGTGTCCGTAGGAGCGGTTTCCGTCCGCGTCGTACATATCCGCGCCCAGCGTAACGAGCAGGTAGTTGTTTCCGTCGCGGGTAGCCATTGAAGCAAGGCAGCGTCCCGATTCGTCCAGCGTACCTGTTTTCAGTCCTCGGACGGGTTCGTAGTAATACTCGCCCTTGAGGGTCATGGCGTTGGTGTGGTGAATGGTCGTCCAGTTGTCCTGATGGTAATTTGTTCCGTGCAGGGTGTACTCGGTAGTGGTGGCGATCTCCACAAATTTGGGATAATTGTCAACCGCGTACTTTGCAATAAGGGACATATCGTGAGCGTTTGTGTACTGCTCGTCGTCATAAAGACCGTGAGGGTTAACGAAATGAGTTCCCGTACAGCCTATCTCCGCCGCTTTCTGGTTCATCATGTCAACGAAGTTGGGCATACTTCCGCCGCCCACGTTGTACGCCAGAATGCCCGCAGATTCGCACGCCGAAGCCATGAGCATGGAGTACATAAGGTCTGTGGCGGTAACAATCTCGCCCTTGGAGTAGCCCACGGAGGAGGGGTTCTTGCCGTAAAGGTCGTCAAAGACCGCAAGGGGAGCCTCGTACTCGGTGTTGTCCAGATCGGAAACGTTGTCCAGCACAACGATAGCGGTCATTATTTTGGTCAGCGAAGCCGGGTACATTTTTTTCGTGGGATTTTTTTCGTACACCACAATGTCCTTGTCAAGGTTGATAAGGACGGCAGCCTCGCTGTCCACAGTAAAGTTCGGCGTAAAGGTCACCGCCGAAGCGCGTATCTGCGAGGTTATACCGAAGATCATAAGTGCGGCAAGAAGTACCGCGGTTTTTTTCAGAATGTTCATATATGATATCCCGCAAAAGCCCGTCTGCGGGAATGCTCCTTTCCCGAAATATGGAAGACGTCTGCCATGCAGACCTTTTTTACACAACTATACTTTATTATAACAGATTTTTCTGTAAAATGGAAGTGTTTTTAAAAATAAAATTTTCTCTTTACCTTTTGGGAAATTTGTGCTATACTTATAATATTAATCTATAATCAAACTATAGACAAAAAGTCTGCAGTTTGACAGAGAAATAGTATAAAGAATAGATTTTATCCGGAGGTTAAGGCTTTGATTTGTATAACAGGAGATATGCACGGCGATTACAGCCGTTTCGGAGACAGCAGGATAGGGA
>CAMWVO010000338.1 GCA_947177695.1 uncultured Clostridia bacterium | reverse complement strand
TGACCTTTACTGTGCCACCGAAGTGTTGCCTATAAACAAAGCTTCCTTTACCGCACCGCCATTATTTGAATTCATTCACTTTTAGCAGTCAGTCTGCGCGAAAGCAGTGACAGCGGAAAACAAATCAGAAAATACATAAAGAATATCGCGGCGTAGACCCATATTGCGGCATTCGGATACTCGAAGCGGTTTGCGTCTATTATCTGCTTGCCGACCTTGAGCACTTCGGTAACGCCTATCAGCGAAACCAGCGCGGTGGTCTTTATCATTCGCGTTGACAGGTTGATAACGTTCGGGATAAGCCCTCGTATCGCCTGCGGAAAGATGATAAATACATACATCTGAGCCTTTGACAGCCCAAGACTTAACGACGATTCAAACTGATGCCGCGGTATCGCCAGAAACGCTCCGCGAACCAGATCGCCCATTTCCGCCGCACCCCATATCGTAAATACGATCACCGCCGACGTTTCGCCGCCGAGATTCAGTCCCGTCAACTTTGTAACACCGAAAAACACCACAAACAGCCACACCAACTGCGGCATTATCCGCACTATCTCAAGATACACGCGGCAGACCGCCTTGACTATGGGATTTTTCGAGGTCATGACCGCGCCGAGCAGCGTTCCCAGAATAAGCGAGAAGCCTATGGAAATCAGCGAAATGCGAATCGTTACCCATAGCCCCGAGAGCAGGCGCAGAAAGTTGTTGCCCATAAACAGCACTTCAATTCCTTGCACGGCGCAGCCTCCTTTCCAGTATCGTGAATACTATAGAAATCGGCAATATCAGCACCAGATAAGCCGCAACAAGCATAAGCAGCGCTTCCCAAGTATTGTAGTACATACCGATAAGGTCTTTTGCAACGTACATCAGATCGGCGAGCGACACCGCACTAAACACGCTCGTTTCCTTTAACAGAAAGATAACGTTCGCGCATATCGCCGGAACGGACACCGAAGCCGCCTGCGGAACCACTATGTAGCGCATGGTCTGCAACCGTTTGAACCCAAGGCTCTCCGCGCTTTCGAGCTGTATCTTCCCGACCGATCTCAATCCTCCGAGAAAGCTCTCCGCCATATAGCTGCCGCCCAGAAACGCCAGACCTATTATGCCGCACGCCTCGCTCGACCAGACTATCCCCGCTTTCGGCAGTCCGAAATACAAAAAGAAAAGCTGAACTATCAGCGGCGTATTCCGCGAAAGCTCTATATACGCCGACGCTATCTGCCGCGCAACGGGTATGCGGTAGTACTTCGCCAGCGCGCACAGCAGCCCTATCACCGCAGACAGCACTATGCCGATAACGCCTATTATAAGCGTCAGCCGCGCCGCCTCGACATACATGGGCGTAAATTTTTTAATGAATTCAAAGTCCAAATTGACCTACCCTCATCTCACAAGTTTATTTTACCACTTAAAGCATACTATGTCAATAGGTTTTTGGGAATTTATCTTACAAAAGCTATCAACAAAAATGAACACAATTTGTAAAAAATTACAGTACACCTTATTTATTATATGCAGTTCAAAAGTCTCTTGCAACGAACAATCGTATTATTATACCATATTTGCCCCGTAATTTCAAGTATTATAATAAATTTCTACAAAAATTACAAGAACTATTGAAAAGATAGACATTTAGTGTTATAATATAAGCAAGGTATGACAGCGCTGAACGCTGTCGGATTATATTGTTAAGGATAGTGAGCTATGAAAATTTCAACAAAAGGACGCTACGCCATGCGAATGATGATCGATCTCGGTCAGCACCGCGCCGACGGCTATATCGCGCTGAAAGACATTGCCGAGCGTCAGAACATCTCAAAAAAGTACCTCGAGCAGATAGTTCCTCTGCTCAACAAAGCCGAGCTGCTGCGCACCAACCGCGGCTATCAGGGCGGTTACGCGCTTTCAAAAGACCCCGAAAAGTACACTGTCGGAGAGATACTCCGTGTTACCGAAGGAAGTCTTGCGCCGGTTTCCTGTCTGCAATACGCGGAGAACGACTGTCCCCGTCGGGCAGACTGCGCTACACTGCCGATCTGGGAGGGATTGTACAAAGCGATAACGGATTATCTGGACGGCATTACGCTTGCGGACGTTATCGCCAAGCTGAACGACGGCGGCGATTACTGCATATGACGTGAACAAATGAGGTGAACATTATGATAAAGGATATTCAGGAGCGGATCTTGCAGCTTAAAAAGGAAAGGGACGTGTGTATTCTTGCACACTGCTATCAGACACACGACATTCTTGAGATCGCCGATTTCGTCGGCGACAGCTTCGGTCTGGCGCAAAAGGCTCAGAAAACCGCGAACAAGACCGTAATGATGTGCGGAGTGCGCTTTATGGCTGAGACCGTAAAGATCCTCTGCCCCGAGAAAACCGTGCTGCTTCCCGAACCCGATGCGGGCTGCCCTATGGCGGAGCAGCTCGACAAACAAATGCTTTCGCAGCTAAAGGAGAAGTATCCCGGCTATGCTGTCGTAGCCTACATAAACACCACCGCCGAGCTTAAAACGCTCTGCGACGTGTGCGTAACGTCAAGCTCTGCGCCTAAAATTATCAAGCGTATGTCGGAGGACAAGATCCTGTTTATCCCCGACCGCAATCTCGGCGGATTTATCGCAAAGCAGTGCCCCGACAAGGAAATAGTCACGGTTCACGGCTGCTGTCCGACACACGCGAAAATGACTAAACACGACGTCGAAAAGGCAAAGTCGGCGCCCCCTGACGCGCTGCTGCTCGTTCACCCGGAATGCGAAGCGGAGGTAGTCGCTCTAGCCGACTTTGTCGGCAGCACCACCGAAATTATGGACTTCGCGAAGCAGAGTAACAAAACCGACTTCATTATCGGCACGGAAAACAGCATAGTCCAGCACCTCGGCATCGACTGCCCCGAAAAGAACTTCTACCCGCTCTCAAAGGATTTTGTCTGCCACAATATGCAGCTTACCAAGCTCGCGAGCGTTCTGCATTGTCTTGAAAACACGGGCGGCGAGGAGATTACCATGGACGAAAAGACGCGTCTTGCCGCTAAGGCTTGCATTGACAAAATGCTGGAGCTTGGCAATGGATAAAACTAATGCGAAAAAGGCGCTTATCGCGATGAGCGGCGGGGTCGACAGCTCTGCGGCGGCTCTTCTGATGAAACAATCGGGCTGCGAATGCATTGGCGTAACTATGAAGCTCCACGACAGCGGCGGCGAGACATACTCCGAAAAAGCCTGCTGTACCGCTTCCGACGCGGAGGACGCACGGGGTGTTTGCGTTAAGTTGGGAATACCG
>CAMWVO010000337.1 GCA_947177695.1 uncultured Clostridia bacterium | reverse complement strand
GACACATAGCAGCAGCTTTTTCAAGTATAACGTTCTGTTCTTCCTCCGAAAGTTGGCAGAAGCATTCGAGCAGTTCACAAAGTTTTTCATCTTTTGAATTAGCACACATTGAAATCACCTCGCTTTTAGTCTGAATTGTCGGGATTTCGCTTTTTGTCATAATAACGCTTTAATTCTTCTGTAAGCATTTCCCAAAACAATTCTTTTTGTTCAGGTGTCATGCTTATGTACATTTCCGCAATAACTTCGGGGGATATATTTTCATTATTCAAAATCAAAACTCCTTTTCTTCGGATTTGCATTGGCTTTCGTTTGTTTGCTTTATTCCCTCAGCAAACATTTTCCAAAACAAATCCCGTTGTTCTTGGGTCATACTCATGTATAATTTTGCAAAATTTTCAGGGGACACTTCTTCATTTTCGTTCATAATAAAAACTCCTTTCAAATACTTGACATTTCGGAGCAGGTCGGCTATAATATTATTGACCTGCTCCGTTGGGGCGGTAGTGGCTCTTACATAATCGCTGTAGTGGGTGGATTGTGTAAGGGCTTTTCCTTATGCGATTGAAAAACGCTTGCTGACGGTCTTTTTGCAAAACTGCTCGTAAAGCTCCGAATGCGTTTTCTTAAATGCGGTGCTGTCGAAACGGTTTGATGTAACGTCCTTATAGCGAACCTTGAAGCAGCTTACTGTCATTTCTTCAACGCCACGAGAGGTCATTTCTGCTTTTACCTCGTCCTTTGCCGCTTCCATTTCGGCGGTCAGCTCGTCAATCATGGTCTGCAATGTCTTGATGTTCTCGATTTTGTTTGTGATTTCTGTGGTACTCATAAATTTCTACCTCCTGTTTGATTTTCGGGGTTCTTTCTCAACCCTGTGATTATATTATATACCATTGCACACGTGTAGTCAATATGCAAAATAGCTAAACTTGCACACGTACATTTTGCTATTATATACAATTGCACAAGTACATAAAATATGATATAATAAGTATAGAGAGGTGATATTATGGGTACATCAAGAACAAAAGCAAATAATAAATATAATTCAAAAGCGTATGATAGATTAGCGGTACAAGTGCATAAAGGCTCTCGGGAGGTAATTCAAGTCGCTGCCGCTAAAGCAGGAGAAAGCACCAATGCGTATGTTATTGAAGCAATAGATAGACGTATGAAGTCAGAGGGGCTGGACGGTTTACCGTCAAAACCTGCTCTGCTTAAACCCGCTCCCGAAGGAGCGGAACGGGAGGAAAACGAAAATGAGTAGCAGAAGCTATAACTACTACATGGACGAAACTTGTCATTTGCTAAAAGATGATAGCAGATATATGGTTATTGGTGCTTTGGCTTGCCCTAAGTCTAAAACATATGAAATAACAAACAATATAAACAATATAAAGCTGCAGCATGGTTTAAGCAAACGGTTTGAAATAAAATTCACCAAAATATCACCTGCTAAATATAATTTTTATAAACAGCTTTTGGAATATTTCATGAGTGATGATAATCTTTTATTTAGGTGCGTAGTTATAGACAAGCAGTTGTTGGATCATTCAAAATTTCATCAAACACATGACGATTTTTACAATAAAATGGCATATTATTTATTTAGATACTTTTTGTTAGGCGAGTACAACTATATTTATATTGATTATAAAGATACTATGTCACACCATAAAGGCAAGATAGTAGAGGAATGCCTTATAAATGCCAAAAGAATTCCGTCAGTATTTCAATTCAAGGTTCAGCCAATCAATTCAATAGAAAGCAACATTTTGCAGCTTTCAGATCTGCTGATAGGTCTTGTAGGATATAAGGCGCGGCAATTAACCGGTAGTAAATCTAAATTGGATTTAATCAGATATTTAGAAACTGTTTTAGAATATTCGATAGATCAAACAACGCCATATGGTAAAGACTGTAAAATAGATGTTTTAAGATGGAGGCCTAATTAATGTACAATGGCTGTGAATGGTTATCAACACCGATAAAAATTCCCGACAATATTTATACAGAAGCTGTTGAGGAAGAATTATATAAAATATTTTTTGAAGAAATTTATAACTGCGAATGGTTCTATGGAAGTAAAAAGATTTCAATGAGAAAACAGCCTCTTTATAGGGGAAAAGAAGAAAGCTTTTTCCATATAATTTCAGGTAAGGACAACCCAATGTTAAGCGATTGCCAAACTGATATAGATAGGGTTACACGGTTAAGGTGGGGAAAAGAAATTATTGAACATGAGCCCTGCATGCAATCGGGAAACTGCTGCAAAGGTCTTCTTGTTTGGGATTATTTCGATAATAGAATACGCAAAATAAGGAGGAAAATATTTCACCCAAAGGTTAATTATTTGGTAATATTAGAGGAAAGAAAAGATTATTGGCTTTACATAACAAGTTACAGAATAGGTGATACTTACAGGAGACAAGAACTGTTGAAAGAAGCTCATATTAACGGTAATATAAACAAAAAACGCCCTGCTACTTAAAGCAAGACGTTTTCAGGTTCTCTTTCTACATCATGGTAGATGAGCTATCACAATAAAATTGTGACCTTGACTGAGCAAGTAAAGGTTTCCCTCTGTTTTTAGTATATCACAAAATATCGAAACTGTATACAGTTTTCAAAAAAATTGTGAAATATCACGAAAATATTTTAAGTTAATTGTGCGAATTTATATAGAATACTGTCGGTTTACCTGCTCCACCTTGTCAAAGATAGGAGGTTACACGTTATGTTACAACCTAAAGTATTAAATGTCACTCCATTAGAGGATTACCGTCTTTTCGTTGAGTGGGAGACGGGCGAAAAACGGATTTTTGACGTAAAGCCATATATTATGGGTTCTTGGTTCGGTCAGATCCACGACGTTCAGACGTTCAGAACCGTACACCCTCGAGGCTCAACGGTTGAATGGGCAGACGGTCAGGATATTGCGCCGCATGAACTGTATGAGCTTTCCGAAGCGGTTACAGCTGATATGTAATTTTACCCTTTGCGGGTCTGAAAAATTATATTTTATCCTTTACGGGTCAAAAGAACGGGAGAGGGTTCACCTGCTCCCGTTTCTTTTAAAAACACAAACTCTCTAAGAGCGACTGCGAAGTCGTTTTTAGAGAGTTTGCGCCTTATACGGTAAAGTTTCATTAAAAATCCGTTCTCGTCGATTGTGGGGTGTTCTGATAGCCTTACAGCGCAAATAACTGTTTAAAACATAAAGTGGGGCTGTTTTTCTGCGCTTGCTATCCTCCGAGCAGTAACATCTTTTCTGAACAAAGAGCAGGTCAC
>CAMWVO010000336.1 GCA_947177695.1 uncultured Clostridia bacterium | reverse complement strand
GAAGTACCCTGGCAGGATTGCATGAACTTCGAGCATTAGATGCGGCAGGAATGTTTAGGCATGCGGCAGGAATAATGATTGGTCATTTAAGTGAGGAAGAAGAAAGCATGTTAGTTAAGTTTTTGAAGTATGAAGCGCGTCGAGAAGATATTCCAGTATTATCAAATATTGATTTTGTTCATAGAACACCAATGACCGTTGTCCCAATGGGGGCAATGGTAGAAATTGACTGTAGTCGTGTAACGTTCAAGATTATGGAGTCAGGAGTTGTTGAATAAAAATTGAAAAAGATAAAAGCGTTTGAACCGTGGGTATTTATATTTTTCGGGATATTTCATTTACATAGAATTTGGGGACTTATCGACAGAAAATCCTATGCAGATTTCTGGCTTGGAATTATGGAAAACAAAGGCGCATTTTATTATGTGCTTATGGGGATTCTTGCAGGACTTTGCATATGCGGAATAGTGACGTTTTTGAAAAATCTGCGGAACAATTTTTGGTGGCGGTGGATATATTTTTTCGGCGGAGGGTATGTTCTGTTTGACTTGTTTGCAATTATAACCGGTTGGGAATTTTGGCACAAGCTTATATTGAAAATGTTCGACATATCCGCTTATTACTGGAATGTGATATGGGGTTTCTTTATTGTCCTCGGCGGATTTTCGTTGAGCTTGGGAATTTATTTGCTGCGAAAATTACAAAAAAGCGAATAATAAAAGAGGTATACTTATATGAACTTAATAAAATTAACGGATTGCAAAAAAGAAGATATATACAATATTTTTTCTGTTGCCGACGAGCTGATTAACGGAAAGTATACGGATTTTTTAAAAGGAAAAAGCGTTGTTATGTTTTTTCCTGCTTCAAGTATCAGAACAAGAGTTACTTTTGAAAAAGGTATATATTTATTAGGCGGACAGCCCATATTATTTCCGACAGAAACGCTGGATAAAAATGAGGACTTGAAAGATGTGTGCGGCTACTTAAATAACTGGGCTGACGTTATAATTGCAAGACATAAAAATATCAGCGTGCTTGAAGCGCTTGCGAAATACTCTGCTGTTCCCGTTATCAATGCCATGACAGACATAAATCACCCATGTGAAATTTTGTCCGATATGTACGCACTTTCAAAAATCAGAGACGATTTTACAAAGGACAAATATCTGTTCTGCGGCAAAAACGGAAACATAGGTCTTGCTTGGAAAGAAGCTGCCGATGTTATGGGATTTGAACTGGAGCATTGCTGTGCAGAAGGATATGAGATTGACGGCTTGAAAACGTACTGCAATATCAGAGAGGCTGTCAAGGGCAAAGATATTATATGTACCGATTCTCTGCCGTCCGATATTGTCGGCGATTTCGGAAATTGTCAGGTTACAAAGGAAATCATGGATATGGCAAATAAAGGCGCAGTGTTAAATCCTTGTCCGCCTTTTTACAGGGGAGAAGAGGTGTCTGACGACGTTATTGATTCGGAATATTTTGTCGGGTATGAATTTAAAAAGCATTTGCTTGAAGTTCAGCAGGCTGTAATAATTTATTGTTTATTAAGATCAAAGGAGAATTAAAATGGGAATGATAGAAGAAACAGACAAGCTGATGCTTGACTGGAACAAAATAAGCGGCATGGCGGGAGAAAACAAGGTAATCCCCGTAGCCGTCCAGAATATTATAACAAAGGAGGTAATTCTTATTGCCTACACAAACGAGGAGGCTCTTGCGGAAACCATACGCAAAAAAAAGCTTGTGCTGTGGAGCACGTCCCGAAACAAGCTGTGGTTCAAGGGTGCGGAATCGGGGAACACTTTTTCTGTTGTTAATATTTTTGTAAACTGTGAGCAGAATTCACTTGTGTATCAAGTTCTTCCAGATAAGGGGAATATATGCCATACAAGCTGTAACGGAGTTGCAAACAATTGTTACTACCGCAAGCTGGATATGGGCAGTATGAAGCTGATAAATTTAAGCAAGCTAAAACCAATTTTTAAAAAGTTAAAAATTCAGCCTGTCGGTAGTGGACTTATTGACTTGATTTGTCCAATAGAAAATGCAGACTTGTTTATAACCGAAATGGACAAATTGGGCATGGAAATAAAAGGTTTCACATGGTGGTGTCATGTGACAGAAAATCACAAGCCATGTGGAATGGGAGGTCCGAAAAATGAGTTCGGAGAGGGCTGGTTTAGTGAAATATTGCCTACGGGTGAGGTAATTACTTTTGAAAGTAACGAAGAATACCGGAATTTTTTTCAGCATGAATGGAAAAAAAGCAGTAACTATAGACCATGCTTTTGTCCCGGATTTTGGCTTGAAAATTAATATAAAAAATTGAAGTAAAGGAGAATGAAAAATGACAGTATACCACGAAATTTTTGAGGTAATCAAAGCCCGCAAGGCGGCATTCGACAAGGGGGAAGCTCCCGAAAAGTCCTACACCTGCTACCTTTTTGAAAAGGGTGTTGACAAGATCTGCAAAAAAATCGGCGAGGAAGCCTCCGAGACCATTATTGCTGCCAAAAACGGCGATAACGACGAGCTTATGAACGAAATAAACGACCTTTTGTACCATGTAATGGTGCTTGCGGTCAACCAGGGACTTGAATGGACGGACGTGGAAAAGGTGCTGGACGAGCGCAACGAGAAGATAGGCAATCTGAAAGAATTCCATCAGACAGATAAAAACACCTGATATTGTAACTTTTTAACCTCTCTGTGAATAGTATATATTGAAGTTTTAATACTTTAATTTTTTCATAGGAGGATTTATATGAGCGACAAAAACAACTGCTTCAAGGAAGCGGTTTGCATTGAAGTTCAGCGTGTTTTCGACAGCTGCTCGGACAGAGACTGTATTTACGAGCTGCCTGTTACGCTGACCGAAGACTCTCCGGAAATCACGGACGAAATGAACATAGTAAGAACTCGCTGCGTAGAGGTCGAAGCAACCTGTATTTCGGTTGATTCCGTTCCTTTCAAGTCGGGTTATTACTCAGTCGACATTACTTACAAATTCAAGATCACTGCCGAGGCTTTCACCAAAACGTTCTGCCAGCCTCAGTCGGGAACTTTCCTCTGCGGCACGGCAATGTGGAACAAGAGAGTCATCCTCTACGGCGGAGAGGGAAGCTCCAAGGTATTCACCAGCGAGGACGATTTCCTCACCACTCTGCCGAGCGAACCCTGCGACGGAAACTTCTGCGGAAGCGTCAGCAATGCCGGTATGCCCAAGGCAACGATCCACATCGTTGACCCTGTGGCTTTGGACGCAAAATTCATCTGCGTTCCCCGCGGAA
>CAMWVO010000335.1 GCA_947177695.1 uncultured Clostridia bacterium | reverse complement strand
ATGAAGAACACAGACAGCGTGATTTGCAGCGTATTAAAGATAGTTCTTATCATGTTTATATAATAACTAATGATGATGAGCCGATAGGTTATTTCATTTTTTTGACTACAGAAATTGTTTATATCCAATCGCTTTATATCCGGCAGGAATATCAGCGTCAAGGAATTGGGAAACAAGCATTTGCGCTGATCAGAGAATATTGCAAGGCACATGGGTTTGACAAATTTACCTGCAATTGCAATTCACATAATTATTCGGCACAGGATTTTTACCGTTCTATGGGTGGTACTGTAATCAAGCGAAATGAAGGACACGCTGACAAATATGACGACCAGATTACATTTGAATTTTGTGTATGAAGAAATATTTATATACACAAAAACATGATAAATCTACATTGATAAAACTTTATTTCAGATATGAGAGGGCAATAATTTTTTATGAAGCTGCAACGGTCTGTCCGAACAATGCAACACTTCAGCAACAAAAGCAACGGGGCTGCGTGACGAAAATAACGTCCGCAGCCCCGCGTTTTCTTACTATTTGAGTTCCGCATATTTTAGTTGAGAAGATAAATTCCGAAATTCAGATATCCTGCAAATGTCACCCATAATAAATAAGGGATCATGAGATACCCTGCAAATTTTGTGTTGCGGTAAAAAAGAATTGCCGTTGTCAAAATCAAGAGCCACATGATCACAAGCCAGATAAATGAAAACAGGTACAGTTCTTTATTAAAAAATAAAATCGACCAGAAAAAATTGAAAAAAAGCTGCGCGCCGTATAAAATGAGTCCGAGTGTGCTGGGCTTTTTTGACGTGAGAACAATATATGAAGCAAGTCCCATCATAATATATAAAATCGTCCATACAAACGGGAACAGCTTGGCGGGCGGTGAAAGCGGCGGCTTTTGAAGTATTTTAAATGTCTCCATGCTGTTTCTCGTTAATAATGCGGAAAGCCCGCCGACTGCCAACGGTATTATCAAGCACAAAATCAGTTTTTTCCATCGTATTTTCATACAAGCACCTCCGTTTTATTATATGAGCGGCATTTTTATTATATTCTTTCGGAAATGACCGATGCTGAAAAAGCACCGCACCCTAAAGGCTGAGCCTTTATGCCTGCCGCCGTCTGTAGCGGTGGCAGCAAATTTTGTTTCCGAGACGAGGAAAAACTTCTGTACCGTCATTGCATGAAAGACTGAGCCTTTACCCATGCCGCCATCTATAGCAATGACTGCATGATTTTGTTCCCGAGACGAGAAAAAGCTTCTGTATCGCTATTTGCCTAAAGCGTTAATATTTTTATTTTTAATTTTATTATACCGCACAGCTGACCGAATGTCAGTTCACTTCAAACAAAGAGTTTATTCTGTATTGATATTATGTCGGATATATGGTATAATGTACCGTGTAAGATTTTATGCAGGAAGGAATTATTATGCCAAGTTTTTGTCAGCGGCAGTCCGAACAAAAGCAGGCGTACAAACGCGGCAAGGAAGTTATGAAGCGTCCGCAGACTGCGTTTTGATGATACGAGAAATGAACAGCAGAGCTTCCGTGCATCGCCGACGGGAAATACGGCAGCTGTACGGCGGGATAAAAATTTAAAAGAATTTCAGGAGAATGCACATATGGATATAAAGAAATACACTGCTGAGGGGAGAGAAGCCACCCTTTACACGGCGGCTTCAGAAAACCGTCCGCTTGTCGTACTGAACAATTATTCGGGAGACGGAGGTTCTGTTGTGAAAGCTTTGGGGGAAATGAAGTGTCCCGATCTTAATTTGCTGTGTGTGGGAAATCTGAAATGGAACCATGACATGACGCCCTGGAGCTGTCCTTCGCTTTCCTCGGAGGACGATCCCTGCACGGGCGGTGCGGACGATTACCTTCGGCTGCTCATTTCGGATATCCTGCCCGAAGCAAAAGAGCTTGTGCGTGGAGTACCGCCCCATATCGGCATTGCGGGCTATTCGCTGGGAGGACTTTTCGCTTTGTATGCCTGCTGTAACTGTGATGTATTCGACCGTGCGGCAAGCGTGTCGGGGTCGCTGTGGTTTCCCGATTTTAAGGACTATGTCTTTAGCCATTCCATGAAGAAAATTCCCGATAGGATATATCTTTCATTGGGAGACGCGGAAGCAAAGACAAAGCACCCGATGCTGAAAACAGTGCAGGATAACACGGAGGAGATCGTCGGGTACTATAAAAAACTCGGACTGAATGTGACATGGGAGCTGAATCCCGGCAATCATTTCAAGAATGCCGCTTTACGCAGTGCAAAGGGTATAATGGCAATTCTCTGAAAAATCTGTACGCAGATACGGAAAATACAGGTTACGGCTTTTTAAAACCGCTGAAAATAAAAATAAGAGAAGCAAGGAGGCTCGGAGGTGTCAAGATTTGTTGTATTTGACGTTGAAACGCCGAACAGGCTGAACAGCCGCATGAGCGCCATTGGAATAACGGTCGTGGAGGACGGAGCGGTCACGGAGAATTTTTATTCTCTTGTGGATCCTGAAACTCACTTTGACTATTTCAATACCAGGCTGACGGGAATAAATGCGGAGACTGTCAGGGGCGCTCCGACCTTTCCCGAACTGTGGACTGAAATAGAACCGCTGATGTCAAGCGGTATTCTTGCGGCGCACAACGCGGTATTTGATATGGGTGTTCTGAAAAAATGCCTTAACGGCTACGGCATCTTCTGGAAACAAAGAGCAAGGTATCTTTGCACGGTTCAGATGGGCAGGCGCATTCTGCCGGGAATGAGCCACAAGCTTAATGTGCTGTGCGATCATTACGGGATCTCTCTCGACCATCATAATGCCGCAAGCGACAGCCGGGCGTGCGCAGAGATACTTTTGAGGTACATAAACGCAGGAGCGGACGCAGGGCAGTATATCAGAACTTATTCATTGCTCGGCTGAATATCGGAATTTATCCGAAAGGGAGGGGGGACTTTCTCTGCACGATATATGGAATCCGTGGCATGGCTGCAAAAAGTGCAGCGAGGGCTGCCAGAACTGTTATATGTATTATCTGGACTCTCTGCGGGACAAGTACGGCGGAGATATCTACAGAACGAAAGCGGGCTTCCGTTATCCGCTCTCAAAGGATCGCAGCGGTCGGTACAAGGTAAAAAGCGGCGAGATGCTGAGGGTCTGCATGACGTCGGATTTCTTTCTGGAGGAAGCCGATCCATGGCGTGACGAAGCATGGGAAATCATCAGACAGCGTCCCGATGTGAAATTCTTTCTGCTTACAAAGCGTCCTCAGCATGTCGCGGAACATTTGCCGCGGGACTGGGG
>CAMWVO010000334.1 GCA_947177695.1 uncultured Clostridia bacterium | reverse complement strand
ACGAAAGGGGATTTCGCCGCCTGCGGGCGGCGACCAAAGGGCTCTGCCCTTTGGAAACTCGCAGCCTTGAAAGGCTGGCGAACTTTTTTGAGTCGGCGGCTTCGCCGCCGAAGTACTACGACAGTTAGTGCGCTAAATCAAAATTCCCCGCTGAAAATTGATTGCCATGTCTGCGCCGTTTTTATCTTGACACACATAAGAAGTTTATATATAATAGTATAGTTGATTTGAAAAGGAGGCGCAATTATGTCCCGTAAAGAATACGACTTGGGTGTAAAGCTTCGGACCTTGCTTGCGGTCGAATTTAACTGCTCACCCGACGATTTTACAAAACAGGAAAATATTCTCACTGTCTCCGCTCTGAATGAGGGCAGACGGAAGTACAGTCCCGAAAAATATTTTTTCCATATGGCAACAACGGGCGGAAATGCGGTCATTACCGCGGACGAAAGCCTGCACCCGTTCCTGCACGGCTTCATGACCGCCGAAACGGGACACTGGCTGTTTGAGCTTCCCAACCTGCTCCCACTTGAAAAGGAACTGAACAAATTCGGGTACACCCTTTCACAGACCCACCATATGTTCCTGCCGTCAGAAAATGTCCTGCCCGAAAAAAATTATCCCGTAAAATGGTTTTACGGCAAAAAGGAAATTTCTCCGTTCTATGGCGACAAGCGTTTCCCAAACGCGATATGCGGAAAATATCTTGAAGAACGTCCCGACAGGATCGTTGTCTGCGCCTATGACGGCGAAACCATAATGGGCATGGCGGGCTGCTCCGAGGATACCGCGGGCTGGCAGCAGATAGGCATAGACATTATGCCCGAATACCGCTCAAAGGGTGTGGGTACATATCTTGTCACCCTGCTGAAAAACGAGATCTTAAAGCGCAAAGATATTCCGTTCTACGGCACAAGCCTGTCGAATTACCACTCCTGGAATATCGCTCTCAACGGCGGCTTCCGTCCCGCATGGGTGGAAATAGGTGCAAACAAAGTCTGAAAAATTTTTATGCCCGATAAAAGCAGGTCTGTCAGACGCTTTGCGGTACAGATTTGCAGGCAGGAAAGGATCGTTCCGATGGAAATTATTCTGCCCGACCCCGAAACGGGAAAAAGATACAATGCCCAGAGCGCTTACCTGAAAAAACGCTTCGGCAAAAAAACGGTGAAGATAAGTCTTAACGGAGGCTTTACCTGTCCCAACAGGGACGGCACAAAGGGTATCGGCGGCTGCTCCTACTGCTCCGAAAAGGGCAGCGGCGACTTCGGCGGAGACCCTGCCGAAAGCATTTCAAAGCAGTTTGAGGACGTCCGCAGCCGCCTTGAAAAAAAGTGGGGTACCGACCTGCTCTATATACCATATTTTCAGGCAAACACAGGCACATACGCTCCGCTTGAACGTCTGAAAAATCTTTATGAAGAGGCATTGGCACAGGAAAATGCTGTGGGACTTGCTGTCTCCACCCGTCCCGACTGCATATCGGAGGAGACCGCCGACTATCTTGGCAGGCTTTCCGAACGGACATACCTTACCGTGGAGCTGGGCTTGCAGACCATACACGACAGGACTGCCGCACGTCTGAACCGCTGTCATACCTACAGGGATTTTCTGCACGGCTATAGGCTGCTGCGGAGCAGGGGAGTGAACGTCTGCGTACATATTATAAACGGACTTCCCGGAGAGACCCCTAAAATGATGCTTGAGACCGCTCAGGCTCTGGCAGAACTGGATATCCACGGGATAAAGATACATCTGCTCCATATTATCCGCGGCACTGCTCTGGCGGAACAGTACGAGCGGGGAGAGTTTTCCGTCCTCGAACCGGATGAGTACGTAGAGACGGTCTGCGACCAGCTTGAAGTCCTGCCGCCCTCCGTTGTAATAGAAAGACTTACAGGGGACGGGGACAAAAGCACGCTGATAGCTCCCCTGAAAAGTACAAACAAAAAAGCCATACTGAACGGCATCGACAAGGAGCTCCGCCGCAGAGGCACGGTCCAAGGGTGCAGAAGCTAAAAGCTGTATGTCCCGTCCCGAAAAATTACCGCCGCAAGCCAAAATAAACAAATTTTTCCTCCCAAAGCACAAAAGCTGTTCTAAACGTCAGAAAAAATATAAGGATTTGGGCAAAAAGGCTATTGCTTTTTTTTTATATCTGTGTTAAAATAGATGTGTGTAGAAATGCAGATACATAAACACTCAGGAACGGAGGGACGGATTTTATGAAAACCGTTTTGATTACCGGCGCGTCGGGGCTTATGGGCAGCGAGCTTGCTCTGGCTTTGCTCGAAAAAGACTTTAACGTTGTCGGAGTTGACAATACACCGGGAGCAGGTACCGATAACCCGAACTATACTTTTGTACAGGCTTCCGCAGACAATAAGGACGCTGTTATAAAAGCCATGAACGAAAATAAAATAGACGCTCTTGTTCATCTTGCTTGTACGGTGGATAACGATTTGCCGAACGTTATTACTTCCGCTCACGAAAAGCAGTCGTCATCTATTGACAAGTACCTCTACAAATCGGCGATAGCGGCGGGAGCTTCGGACGTGATACTCGTAAGCACCCATCAGGTCTACGCTCCGCAGAAGTCACGCGAACCTATACGCGAGACCGCTGACGAAAAGCCTTCCACAGCCTACGGCAAAATGAAGTACGAAAGTGAAAAGGCTATGGCAAAGGAGATCAAAAAGGCAGGCTCTGCCAAGGGCGTTATAGCAAGAGTGTGTCCCATCTATACCAAGGACTACGCTCCCAATCTTCATGCAAGAATATTTGATCCCAAGGACTCCTGCTCATACATATACGGCTACGGAGACTACGGCTTCTCGTTCTGCTGCCTGTTCAATCTGGTGGACTTTATCATAGGTATCCTTACAGTATCGGGCGGCATAAACTATCAGGGCGTTTACAACGTCTGCGACTCGAAGCCGATTCTTGCCAAGGAGATTGTGGAATTTGAAAGACAGTACCACAAGCTGGGCGCAGTCATCCAGAGAAACTACGGTTCGGACGCGGTAAAATCCGCTCTGGCGTTCGGCTCAAAGAGCGCGAAGATAGATTACCGCTATAACGATCTCAGCACGGTGTGCAGCAACATTTCCTACGACAACACCAAGGCGCAGAGGATTTCCACATTCCGCTGGAAGCTGTCGAATACAAAGTAAAATTAAAAAGGTCGGAGACTTACGGGTCTCCGACCTTTCAGCTTTCGGGTAAGGGCGATAAATTTTGATTTACGGGACTAACTGTCGTAGCATTTCGGCGGCAAAGCCGCCGACTAAAGCTGGTCGAGCTGAGCCCAGCTCGCAGAAG
>CAMWVO010000333.1 GCA_947177695.1 uncultured Clostridia bacterium | reverse complement strand
GTAAAGAAAAGCGCAGTTCCGTCTCCGAACTGTCTGACAAGCTGGAGCACCACTCCGTGAGTACACAGTTCGCTTATTATCGGGATTATAAAAATGGTCATAATAATATTGTACACAACGCTTTCCGTGTCCGGAGGGGTATAATAGGAGCTTACCGCGTCGATACCTAAGGAATAAAGCGCTTTGTTGTAAAAATAAAGCATTACCGAGCATACGCCCGCCGTCAGCAGAGCAGCGGGAAAAGCGAAACGGAACATGGGCTTATTGGTTATACGCATGGGCAGCATGACCGAGAACGGTATCTCCAGATATCTTACGAGCAAAGCCGTCGGCACAAGCCGTCCCAGTATCTGCGACAGGATGTCCAGAAGCGTGATTATTGTTCTGCTGCCGTACCGCTGCCCGGAAAAGAAGCTGTAGTAAATATCCATACCCATTCTTTCCATGATCGGAGGAAGCAGGTATGTAAAGAAAACATCGACGATCACGCGGTAAACAAGTATCACTCCGAGAATGGCAAGCACCTTGCGGAATGTTTTTGCTTCACGCGCTTCGGGGTAATCGTTGATGAAGCCCAGACCGTCCTGATAGGTGAGCCTGTCCGGCTTTGCCACAAAGTAGAAGCCCACCGAATTTTGTTTCTCTTTGCGCCATTTTTTAAAGCTTTCGTTGTACTGTTTATCCTGATACCGCCAGTTCAGACGGTCATCATCGGGTTCCTGAGTATGCGCTTTTTTATATTTTTCGGTATTTTTTTTCATTCGGCGTATCTCCCTGTTACGTTCGGTCGGTGCGGCAGGCGGTATCCTGTGCGATCTTTGCAGGTGTATTTTTTACAGTTTAGCATAAAATTATTTCTATTTGGTTAATATTTTGCAACCTGCCTGTTTATTTTACAATTTCTCTGTAATTTACATATTGTACATATTTAATTTACTTTTTGTCTGTATAAATATATGCTCAAATGATTTACAATACATATGAACAATAATTCATATGATAGCTACAGGGAGTGATCAATTATGGCGGAAAACAAAAATACAGCCGCAGATACTGTGGACGAGGAGCTTAAAGCAACGGAAACAGAGACGTCCAACCCCGATATCGTAAAGGCGGTGGCGGAAAAACTTCCCGACGAGGAGCTTCTCTACGATGTTGCGGAGCTTTTCAAGGTGTTCGGAGATTCCACCAGAGTGCGTATAATCTGCGCGCTGTTTGAAAGCGAGATGTGCGTGTGCGATATCGCGGGAGTGCTTAACATGACTCAGTCTGCTATATCCCACCAGCTTCGTGTGCTGAAGCAGGCGCGTCTCGTAAAGTACCGCCGCGAGGGCAAGACGGTGTTCTACTCACTTGCGGATAAGCATATCCAGACTATCTTCGATCAGGCGTTTGAACATATTATGGAATAAGCGGAGGCGGTAAAAATGACATTCTGGGATAAAATAGCATGGCTTTACGACTTTGCGGAAAGCATGAACCCCAAGTCCTACAGGGATATGCTGGAGGGAATAAAATCCGTTGTCCCGCAGGGAGCAAACGTCCTTGACTGCGCGGCGGGAACGGGAGAGCTTTCAATAGCGGCGGCGGAAAAAGCGGGGCGCGTTTTATGCACCGATATGTCCCTGCCAATGCTTAAAAGGGCAAGGAAAAAGTCCGCGAAAAAGGGTATTAAAAATATTTCATTCGGCGAGCGGGATATTTTTTCTCTTCCCGATGAGGATAATACATACGACGTTTCAATGGCAGGAAACGTCCTGCATCTGCTTGAAGAGCCGGAAAAAGCCGTACGTGAATTATGCCGCGTCACAAAGCGGGGCGGCAGGGTGATAGTACCCACATTTATGGCAAAAAACAGCAACCCGTTAATTAAAATTTACACACTTTTAGGGTACAAGGCTTTTGCCTGCTACACTATGGAAAGCTACACAAAAATGCTTAAAAGCTGCGGCTGCGGACCTGTAAAGGTCACGAAAATAAGCGGACTCGTCCCCGTTGCTTTCGGTGTGATAAAGGTTCAAAAGTAATTTTGAAAGGAGCATTATTATGGAAATGGTTTTATATATGAAAAATCTGGACTGCCCCAACTGCGCGGAAAAGATACGCGCCGAAACGGAAAAGATACCCTTTGTAAAAGAGGCGGGCATGAACTTTATGGCGAAGAAGCTTTCCCTTACCGTTGCAAGCGAAAGCGGGGAGACTGTGCTTAAAGAGGTGCAGAGAATTACCGCGTCAATGGAGCCTGACGTTGAGGTAATGCTTCTTGACAACGCGTCCGCGCCTGCGCTGAACGACGACGAGGACGAGGATTCCGACGTAAGGGTCATGGCTGTGCGCATAGCGGTGTCGGCGGTGGTTTTCGCTGCGGGACTTGTTTTCCGCGAAAGCGCATACGCTCTCTGGATATTCCTTGCGGCATACTTTGTAATAGGTATCGACGTGCTTATCACCGCAGGAAAAAACATTATCCGCGGCAGAGCCTTTGACGAATGTTTTCTTATGGCGATAGCTTCTCTGGGTGCGTTCTGTATCGGCGAATATCCCGAGGGCGTTGCGGTAATGATACTGTATCAGCTCGGCGAGACCTTGCAGGACTGCGCTGTAAGGCGGTCGCGGAAAAGCGTTTCGTCCCTTATGGATATACGTCCCGACATCGCTTCGGTAAAGCGTGGCGCGGAGATTGAGCAAGTCCCTCCCGAAACCGTTGAAGCAGGCGAGATAATCGTTGTCAGAGCGGGTGAAAAAATTCCTCTGGACGGCGTTATAGTTTCTGGCAGCACCACTGCGGACACCTCCGCTCTTACGGGAGAAAGCGTTCCCGCGCAGCTTTCCGAGGGCGACGAGGTAATGAGCGGCTGCGTTAACCTCAGCGGACTTATCGAGGTACGGGTAACAAAGCCTTTCGGCGAATCCACGGTAACGAAAATTCTCGAAATGGTGGAAAACGCCTCCGCGAAAAAAGCCAGAACGGAGCAGTTCATAACCCGTTTTGCCCGCTGGTACACCCCATGCGTGGTAATCGCCGCGCTGCTTCTTGCCATAGTTCCCACAATAGTAAGCGGCTACGATCAGCAGTATATTTACAGCGCCCTTTCATTCTTGGTAGTATCCTGTCCCTGCGCACTGGTTATTTCCGTACCGCTCAGCTTTTTCGGCGGTATCGGCGGTGCGTCCGCAAAGGGAATACTCATCAAGGGCGGCGTGACCATGGAACAGCTTGCGGACTGCGGCACGGTGGTTTTCGACAAGACGGGAACCCTTACCGACGGCACTTTTGATATCACCGAGATTATTCCCGTTAAGTGTTCCGAAGATGAACTTCTTAGA
>CAMWVO010000332.1 GCA_947177695.1 uncultured Clostridia bacterium | reverse complement strand
TGCAGTAAAAATCATTTTCGCTTGAAAAGCACAGCCATGAATCCATAGTTGCGGTTTCAAGTCCGTTGTTTTTGTACCCTGTGACCAGAACCAGCGGCGAGGGGATAGCGGTAACGTATTCCAGCCAGTTGAAGCCCCACAGCTCCATATCCTTGATCTTGTCGGGGATTGTGAAAAATTGTTTTTTGTTCATGTGTATGACCTCCTTTTTTCATAAGTATATCATACCCGATGGACATATGTATGTCATGTTTCTTTGGTTTTGTACAGATTTGTCAGCGCGCCGACGGTACTTTGTACAATGTCGGTACAGAAGCTTTTTCCCGTCTCGGAAGCAAAATTTGTCATTTTTGCTATAGACGGCGGCAGGGGTAAAGGCTCAGCCTTTCCATTTTTTGCACTGCTCTATCCTTGCGCCGTGAGGATTGTCGCCATGTTCGGGATCGCAGGAATACTGTGTCAGCAGCTCGCAGGGGATATCGGGACATTCTCCGCAGTGTACAATGCCCTTGTTCTGACAGCATACCGCCACGGGACATTCGCCGTGGAAAGGGTGTCCGTTTGTTTCAATGCAGCCTCCGCAGCCGCAGCTTTCCTTGTACTCGCAGCCCGTGCAGTGCAGTCCGCAGCGGGATTCAACTGTTTTTTCCATAATTGTTACCTCCGTAATTTTTATTGGCATATAGCAGCCGTACTCCCATAATATCATACCGAACATGACAACTGTATGTCATGTTTATTTTATATTTTCCGCAAGAATTTCACTTAGTTCGGCAGGGTCAAACTCCGAGAGCGCGGGGTGGTTTGTCAGAGCCTTTACTATCCTCCAGCCGTCGCGGTTTCGCTCCGCGTTTTGAGGAATGGGGGTGAAGCCGAAGTCCAGATAGACCTTGCAGGAAACCCATGTGGTGGTCTGGGTCGGTATTTTGGCGTGGGAATATCCCAGCGACCGCATTACTTCAAGAGTGTGTGCAATAAGCGGCTTTGACAGACCTCTGCCCTGACAGTCACGCTTTACCGCTACCCAGTGCAGCCAGCCCGCGCAGGACTTATCCCTGCCGTAAATGTCGTAGAAAGCCGTTGCCGTGGCAATCTTTTCACCGCTGTCGGTCTCGATAAACACCATTCGCCGCACAAGCTCGTCGTCCTTGCCGCCGTAGTATTTGTTCCACGACTTTAGTCCCGCCTCGTAGCTTTTAAATTCCTTTGCGGATTTTTCAATCTCTATCCAAGCGTCCCTGTCGCCGCTTTTGTAGAAAACAAATCTGTAGCCGTCGGGCAGGGGAAAAGCGGGAATGTCCGCCAAGGTCTTTCTTTCAAGCATAAGCTCGTAGTATTTTATTCTTTCATCGTGATTGTCAAAGTTCATCACTGTTTCTCCAATTCGGAAATAAACTCGGTCACTTTCTCAGCAATTTTTTCGTATTCATGGTCGTGTATGTAGTGGGGACAGTCCAGTTCAATGTAGTCTCCTCCGTCTGCCTGAGAAAGATATTCTTTCGGGATACTGCGCCATGTCTCCTTATCAAAGCCCGTGCCGCCCGAACCGTCCGAAATAAACAGAAGCATGGGCATCTGAGGTACTCCCGCTGCCTCGACGGTTTTGGCGTTTCCCTTGACGGCGGCGGTCTCGTTTATCATTGTCACGGTAGCGGTGCGCCTGTAGAAAACCGCTCGATACAGCTCTTTCTCTTCCTCAGAGAGCGTGCCGTACTGTATGGCGTCACTTTCCGCAATACCGGGAATAAGACGCGTTACGCCGATCTGCGCCGCGAAGCTTGCCAAACGCATAAGCGGGATATTGATTTTCATTTCTTCGTAGTATCCCGGAACAGCCATGTCCAGACCGACTATCGCCGTCACTTCGTCCGGATATTTCTGCGCCCAGCGCAGGGCTTCAAGTCCCGACATGGAGTGGGGACACAGCACATAGGGAGCTTCCAGTCCCGCCGCTGAAAGCGCGGCACGGGTGTCCTCAAGAATTGTGTCTATGTCACGCTCGGTATCCACAACATCGCTGAAGCCGTATCCGAATTTCTCTACCACGGCAATACGGTACTTACCGCTCAACAGCGAGTACAGGGACTTGAAATCCAGCACGGGAGAGCAGGTACCTCCGCCAGACATGAACACCAGCGTAACCTCGCCGTCTCCCTCGCTATAAACGTTCATGGTGTGACCGCCCACCGTTACGGGAGTACCCATAACGCTTATGGTTTTAGCTTCATTTGCAAGTCTGACGCGGTGATTAATGTAGCATATCAGCAGTGCAATGGCGATAATGCCAACTGCTATAAGTAAGATCTTTGCCGTTTTTTTAAGTATCTTCATAAATTTTGAGAGCCTTTCTGAGTTCATTGATATATACTTGTCGGAACGCTTCGGGTGCAAGTATCTCAACCCTGCTTCCGAAGCTTAGAAACCACTGTAAAGCGCTTCCCTCGGAGCGAAACCCGAATTCTGCGCGAAGTCTGCCGTCCTTCGTGACTGTAAAGCTGTATGGTCCGTATGCGTCCACAAGTCGAAATTTTTCACTTGCATCGTACAGCGCCGAGACCATAATGTTATCTTCCACCGCTCCGCTGAAGCTCATCTTTTCGGCAGGGATATCCCGCGGGGTAAATTCCTCGTCGGTAATTGACAGTTCCCACAGCCGCGTAAGCTTGTACATTCTGAAATCCCCGCGGTCGGGACAGAATCCTAAAATGTACCAGCTTGACCATTTGAATATCACAAGAGCGGGTTCGATAAGCTTGTCCTCTTCGCCCTTTTCGTAGTAGTACCGAAATGTCACACGTCTGCGGCTGTCGATCGCTTTTTTCAGAAGCTCTATTTTGTCCGAAAGAGCTTCCTTGTAAAATGAGGACAGATCGATAAGCATATTTTCCTCAACAGGGATAACGCCGCCAATTTTCTCAGTCAGCAAAGCGGACTTTGAGTTTTTGGACACGCTGTCGAGGGATTTCAGTCCCACAAAAACGGAGCGCAGCTCCTCCTCGGTAAAAACGGTGGTGTCAATGGAAAAGCCCTCCATTATGGAAATACCGCCGCCCGCTCCCTGCTCTGTAACAATTGGTATTCCCGCAAGGCAGAGAGCCTCTATATCGCGGCTGATAGTTCGCTTGGATACTTCAAATTTTTCCGCCAGATAAGGCGCGGTGACCTTTCCTTTCTGCTGGAGGGTGGTTATTATTCCGATAAGTCGGTCGAGTTTCATAAAATCAATCCTTGATATTGCTAAAAATTGTTATTTTGGTCTTTTTTGATTTCGGATATTTGCCAGCGGGGAAGCGTCCATAGCCTCCTTGACGGATTCGTTGGAAATATGTGTATAGATC
>CAMWVO010000331.1 GCA_947177695.1 uncultured Clostridia bacterium | reverse complement strand
GTCCCTTTTCACAGCCGCATCAGCGAATTTGTTCTTTAACCTTTGCAGCCTTGCCGACTCTGTCACGGAGATAATAAAGCTTGCTGCGGCGAACCTTACCGCTTCTTACAAGCTCAACCTTGTCAACAACCGGCGAATGAACGGGGAATACTCTCTCAATACCGCAGCCGTGTGCAACACGTCTTACGGTAAATGTTTCGTTGATCCCGCCGTGCTTCTTGGCGATAACAGTACCCTCAAAAACCTGAATTCTGTACTTTTCGCCTTCTTTGATCTTTACGTGAACCTTAACGGTGTCGCCCACGTTTACAACGGGAGCGTTCTCTTTAAGGCTGCTGTTGCTGATAAGCTTCAGTGCGTCCATGATATTTCCTCCTAAATTTCAAGACATTCTTACCTTTCGCAAGCAGCCGCTCTCTTTGGCGGCATAAGGCAGCGGACTGTCCTTTTAATGTCTGCCTGCGGCTGAAGCCGCCTGACAGGGCATTAATCTCGTCCGAACATAATTCGGGCGGATTTTTAAATGCTATATAATATTATCACATTTTTTCCCGAATTGCAAGCATTTTTTTACAAAAAAAGTTAAAATGTCACTTAAATAAAATCCTGACCATCTAAACGCAAAATTTTTGTGCGTTCTGCACAAATTTTTGAGAACTTTATTTTGCTATAGTCCGCAAAAGCGTCCGTAAAAACGCCTGCGTTGATATTCATTTTCAGACCGGCGGGAAGCCTTACAAACACCCTCAGAAAACCGTCGCACAACTCTGTTTCCGTAACGTTTATATGAGGCTTTATGTCGGTTTTGACCATGCCCTTGCTTTTGGAACGCTTGTCCACCTCTATCCTGTCCTCCGCAAGCATTTTTTCAAGCCTAAACAGCATTTCCTGCGGTTCTTCCCCGCCGTGGAAATCTATCCTGTAGTCCGCGAAGCCCACGTCCTTGTTCTCGTACTGAGGCTCGAAAATCTCCAGTATCCGCAGTCCCTCGGGCATTTCCCTGTTGAGACTGTCCCGAAGTGCGGCAAAGTCTGCAGGCTCGGTCACGGCAAAATCCATAAACTCAGACCTTCCTGTAACTCCAAGAGAAAGCGCCAAAGGAAAATTAAGGTAAATATGCGGATTGAAGCCCTCGGTGTACCAAACCGGAATTTTCGACCGCTTGAACGCCCGCTGCATTGTCCTCATTAAGTCCAGATGGGAAATATAGACGGCTCGTCCGCTTTTTTCAAACCTTGCCCTAAGATTAATTTTTTCCAAAGCACGCCCCTCCGATACACTTTGATACTCCGCAGCCGGAACATTTTTCACGGCAGTTCGGAGTAGTCACGCCCTCTCTCGCCTTTTGGTTTTCTTTCACCAGAAACTCCTTTGAAACAAGGTAATCAAGGTGCTGCCAAGGCATTACCTCGTCGTATGCGCGCGTCCGATGAGCGTAAAAATCCACGTCAACACCGGTTTTCTCAAAGGCTTTCAGCCACAGGTCATACCGATAAAGCTCATCCCAGCCATCGAATTTGCAGCCAAGCCGCCAAGCCTCGTAGATCGTGTCGCAGAGCCGCCTGTCCCCCTTTGCCAGAACCGCTTCAAGTATGCTGACGCGGTAGTTGTGCCAGCTTACATTTATCCGCTTGCGGGAGCGAATGCTGTCCAACAAAAGCTTCTGTTTGTGCTTTATCTCCGTTTCGGACGCCTGCGGCTCGAACTCGAACGGCGTAAACGGTTTGGGAACAAATGTCGCGCAGCTTATAGATATCTGGATATGTTTGCCCCGCGGACGGTTGGGATTGCTGTAGAACAGATCGGTGATTTTCTCAGCAAGTTCGGCAATGCCGCGGATATCGTCGTCCGTTTCGGTAGGCAGCCCAAGCATGAAGTAAAGCTTTACCGCGGTGTAGCCACCCTCAAAGAACGCTAGTCTGCACGCACGCATTATCTCTTCCTCGGTAATGTTTTTGTTGATAACGTCCCGAAGCCGCTGTGTTCCCGCTTCGGGAGCAAAGGTCAGACCGCTTTTCCGAACCTTTTGTATCTGCTCCATAAGCTCGCCGCTGAACTTGTCGATACGCATCGAGGGCAGGGACAGATTGACGTTTTCCTTTTCGGTGTAGTCGGACAGCCGGGTCAGCGTTTCGTTGATATCCGACAGGTCGCTTGTACTCAGCGATGACAGGGATACCTCCTCATAGCCGGTTGACTCGCACAAATCCTTGGTCTGCTTTACAATAGTATCGGAGCTTTTCTCCCTGAACGGACGGTATATAAATCCCGCCTGACAGAAGCGGCAGCCTCTTATACAGCCTCTGAGTACCTCCACCACCGCCCTGTCGTGGACTATCTCACAGTACGGTACAACAAATGATTCGGGATAGAAAACCTCGTCCAGATTTCTTATAATGCGCTTTCTGACGGTGTCGGGAGCGTGAGAATTGTTTGGAACAACGTCCTTGACCGTTCCGTCGTCATTGTACCTAACATCATAAAAGGACGGCACATATATACCCTCTATATCCGCAGCAGATTCAAGAAACTCTCTTTTGGTACAGCCCCGCCTCTTCAGGTCAGCGTACAAGTCCATAAGCTCAAGGTTGACTTCCTCGCCCTCGCCTATTATAAACAGGTCTATAAAGTCAACAAGCGGCTCGGGATTGCACACGCAAGGTCCTCCGGCAACCACGATAGGCATATCATCTGTACGGTCCTTCGCCTTTACAGGCAGTCCCGCAAGATCCAGCATATTTAAAATATTGGTATAGCACAGCTCGTATTGAATTGTAAAGCCTATAAAGTCAAACTCCTTTACAGGCTCGAGACTTTCCAGCGCGTACAACGGGATATCGTTTTCCCGCATAAGCTGCTCGAAATCCACCCAAGGCGCGAAAACCCGTTCGCACCAGAAATTTTCCCGCTTATTTTTCAGCGAATAGAGAATTTTCATTCCCAGATGGGACATTCCCACCTCGTATGAGTCGGGAAAACAAAAAGCGAACCGAACGTCCACCTTGCTTTTATCTTTTACCACGCTGTTAAGCTCCCCGCCGATATATCGCGACGGCGATTTAACTTTCAGAAGCAGATTTTCTATTCGATCCTTTATCATGTTTAACATCCTTTCACCGTTCACTCAGCAGACACCGCCGATACAAGCAGACAGCACAGCGTTATATAGAGCGTAAAATTTCCTTTTCCAAGCACGGCGAACATTACCAAAACAGCGGCGATCAAGAAAATATTCAGCCATTTCAGATAGCGCTCAAGCAGGCAGGACAGTGAAAATTCGCAGAAGCTCCGTATCAGAAGCACTATGATTTTCCCTCCGTCCAGATATTGGAGCGGAAGCAGATTAAACG
>CAMWVO010000330.1 GCA_947177695.1 uncultured Clostridia bacterium | reverse complement strand
TCGGCGGCTTCGCCGCCTAAAGATTTTGGCAGAGAGTGCGTTGTGCGCTATATCAAAATTTATCACCCTTACCCACAAAATATTTTTTTATTTGTTAAAAAAATGTTTTTACAAAAACAGTAAAATGAATATATCCCGTATTGACATTCTTTCCATAAAATGATATAATAAATTCGTATAATTATTTTTTAATACTTTTTTGGAGGTCTTTAAAATGTCCAGAGTTTATAATTTCAGCGCGGGTCCCGCAGTCCTTCCCGAGGAGGTTCTCAAAGAAGCGGCAGAGGAAATGCTCGACTATAAGGGTACGGGTATGTCCGTTATGGAAATGTCCCACCGTTCCAAGGCTTACGACGAGATAATCAAGGACGCGGAAAAGGATATCCGCGATTTGATGAATATTCCCGACAACTATAAGGTACTGTTCTTACAGGGCGGCGCTTCTCAGCAGTTTGCAGCCGTTCCCATGAACCTTATGAAAAACAAGAAAGCTGCCTACATAATCACAGGTCAGTGGGCAAAGAAAGCTTTCCAGGAGGCTAAGCTTTACGGCGAAGCTGTAGACGTTGCTTCCTCCGCAGACAAGACATTCTCCTATATCCCCGACTGCTCAAACCTTGACATTCCCGATGATGCGGACTATGTTTACATCTGCGAGAACAACACCATTTACGGTACAAAGTTCTGGCAGCTTCCCGATACAAAGGGCAAGGATCTGGTTGCGGACGTTTCCTCCTGCTTCCTTTCTGAGCCTGTTGACGTTACAAAGTACGGCGTTATCTACGGCGGCGTGCAGAAGAATGTAGGTCCTGCGGGCGTTGTTATTGCTATCATTCGTGAGGACCTTATCAGAGACGATGTTCTCCCCGGCACTCCCACCATGCTGAAGTGGAAAACTCAGGCAGATAACGACAGCCTCTATAACACACCTCCCTGCTACGGCATTTATATCTGCGGCAAGGTGTTCAAATGGATAAAGAAAATGGGCGGTCTCGAAGCCATGAAGAAGCACAACGAGAAGAAAGCTGCTATTCTTTACGATTTTCTTGACCAGAGCAAGCTTTTCAAGGGTACTGTTGAAAAGAAAGACCGTTCTCTTATGAACGTACCTTTCGTAACAGGCAACGAGGAGCTTGACGCTAAGTTCGTCAAGGAAGCAAAGGCTGCGGGCTTTGAAAACCTTAAGGGTCACAGAACCGTGGGCGGCATGAGAGCTTCCATCTACAATGCTATGCCTATCGAGGGCGTTGAAAAGCTTGTTGAATTTATGAAGAAATTTGAACAGGAGAATGGCTAAGCTATGGCTGACAGATTTAAAAGAATATACAAACAGGGCGTTGTAAGTATCATGGAAATATGGGTGGACACCGAAACAGGCGTGAATTATCTTTACCGTGAGGACGGTTATTCGGGCGGTCTTACTCCCCTGCTTGACCGTGACGGAAAACCTGTTGTAACGGACACTAACGAATAATGTTTCACATGAAACAATTTGCAGAAACTATAGAAAGGTTTTGATAGAAATGTTCAATATTCAGACTCTGAACAAAATTTCAAAATACGGTACCGACAATTTCGATACCGCAAAGTATAACGTTGCGGACGAGGTGGCTAACCCCGACGCAATAATGGTGCGTTCCGCGGCAATGCACGATATGGAGTTTGCTCCAAATATGCTTGCTATCGCTCGCGCAGGCGCAGGCGTAAACAATATCCCCGTTGACAAGTGCGCGGAGCAGGGTATCGTTGTTTTCAACACTCCCGGCGCAAACGCAAACGCCGTTAAGGAGCTTGTTATCGCAGGACTTCTCATTTCCTCCCGTAAAGTTCCCGAGGCTATGGCTTGGGCTCAGACCCTCAAGGGCAACGGCGCAGAGGTAGGCAAAATGGTTGAAAAGGGCAAGGGACAGTTTGCAGGTCCCGAGATCATGGGCAAGACTTTGGGCGTAATCGGTCTGGGCGCTATCGGCGTACTGGTTGCAAATGCAGCTGTTGCTCTCGGAATGAAAGTAGTGGGCTTTGACCCATATCTTTCCGTAAAGGCTGCTCTGGGACTTAATCCCGCAGTAAAGGCTGTTGCAGACGTTAAGGACGTTTACGCTGCTGCCGACTATATCACTATCCACGTTCCCTACAATGCAGATACAAAGGGTACTATCAACAATGACACCATCGCTCTTATGAAAGACGGCGTAAGAGTTCTCAACTTCGCAAGAGGAGAGCTTGTTGACAGCGCGGCAATAATAGCCGCTCTCGAAAGCGGAAAGGTTGCGGCTTACGTTGTTGACTTCCCCAGCGACGAGGTTCTGGGCGTTAAGAATGTTATCGCTATCCCCCACCTCGGCGCATCCACTCCCGAGTCGGAGGATAACTGTGCAATGATGGCTGCTCTGGAGCTTATCGACTATCTGGAGAACGGTAACATTAAAAATTCCGTAAACTATCCCGACGCCGAGATGACAGCCGCAGGCACAAAGATATGCGTAATGCATAAAAATATTCCCGCGGTAATATCTCAGCTTACAACAGCTCTGGGCGACGCGGGCATAAATATCGACAACATGGTAAGCAAGTCCAAAAAGGACTACGCTTACACAATGCTGGACGCTGCGGGCGATATCAACGGCGATATTGTCAATAAGATTGCCGCTGTTGACAGCGTTATAAAGATACGCGTTATCAAGTAAGGAGCACGTTATGGCAAATTACAGTCAAAGCGATTTTGAGCAAAACAAGGTAATTGGTATCCTGTCAGTATTCCCGGTGCTTTTTATAATTTGTTTCCTGTCGGGAACAAATTCCGAATACGCCCGTCGCTGCGCAAACTGGGGCATAATTTTTACAATATGCTTTGCGGTAATGTTTGTATTGGGAAAGCTCCTTTCCATTGTAACATGGATACCTCTTATCGGTACTGTTATAAGCATTGCTCTTAAAATCATTGATTTGGTACTGCTTCTTGTACTGATCGTTCAGGTAGTCAGAGCGGCAAAGGGTACGATATGAAATAAAAAAACGGTACGGATAATTCCGTACCGTTTTTTACCGCTTGATTTTATTTTTTCTCACAGATGAGACGTATAGCCGTTCTAACCTCTCCGTCGATGGTAACATTTGCAAACGCAGGATAACAAACGAGATTTATGCCAACGGGAGCCAAGTATCCTCTTGCAATCGCTATAGCTTTTATAGCCTGATTTGCCGCGCCGGCGCCCACTGCCTGAACTTCGACTGTTTCCTGTTCTTTCATAACGCTTGCTATCGCTCCTGCGACGGAATTAGGAAAAGACCGTGCCGACACTTTTAAAACTTCCACTGTAGATCCCTCCTATTTTTTTTAATCAATATTGAATAT
>CAMWVO010000329.1 GCA_947177695.1 uncultured Clostridia bacterium | reverse complement strand
TTCACCGTTTCGGACGAAAAGGATTTCGCCGCCTGCGGGCGGCGACCAAAGGGCTTCTCGCCCTTTGGAAACCTCGCCAGCTGTGCTCAGCTGGACCAGCTAAAGTCGGCGGCTTCGCCGCCGAAGTGCTACGACAGTTAGTCTTGTAAATCAAAATTTATCTGTCAAAATTGATTTCCGCGGCATAAATTCTCTGCCGAATTGACATTCTTACCGCTAAGATATATAATAGTTCATGACACGAATGAGCAGAAAAAATCATGAACGCCGCTGTTCGGTATGCTACAATAAATACAGACAAGGAGGCATGGCAATGGATTGGATAAAAAGCTTTCAGCGTGCTGTGGACTACATGGAGGACCACATAACCGAGCCTGTGGACTGCGCGCGCATAGCCCGTGAAATGAACCTGTCAAGCTTTTATTTTCAGAAAATTTTCTCCATCCTCTGCGGCTTTACCGTGGGGGAATACATCCGGAACAGACGGCTCACTCTTGCCGGCAGCGAGCTTGTCTCCACGGAGGAGAGGATCATCGACATCGCGCTGAAATACGGCTACGACACCCCGGAGGGCTTTACGCGGGCATTCACCCGTTTTCACGGAGCGGCTCCCGCTGCTGTGCGGAAAAACGGCGCGCCCCTCAAATCCTTTGCGAGACTTTCCGTGTCAATTTCTGTGAAAGGCGGTAGTTCTATGGACTACAAAATTGTTAAAAAGGAAGCATTCAAAATTATTGCGAAAGAACAGCGCTTCGAGAAGATCGAGGACGTTCAGGGCAGAAGCGATATCCCCGCTTTCTGGACGCAGTGCCACGACAATGGAACAGTGAAATATCTTGCGGAAAACGGCAAAAAGGACGGCGTACTCGGCGGCTGCGTTGTGGGAATGTGCATGGAGGATTCCATTGTGGTAAAGGATTTCCCATACTTGATCGGCGCGGAATATGCGGGCGGAGATGTACCCGACGGCTACAAGGTCGTGGACGTTCCCGCCGCGGAATGGGCGGTTTTCGATATCGGCAGCCTGAGCCCGGAGAATATCCAGCGGGCTTGGCACAGTGTTTTCGCGGAATTTTTCCCCTCGTCGCCCTACAAGCCCGTGGGAAACTTTGATCTGGAGGTTTACCCCACCGACAGCTACAAGGGCGAGATATGGATATCGGTGGAAAAGAAATAAGCCGTCGCAAGGGTATCTTTTCATAAGCAAAAATGCTTTCACGGAACTTTCCGCGGAAGCATTTTTTCCGTTCGGTAAACACTATAGCGGCAATTTCCGCCCGCAAATCTGTTCCATAAGCCAACCGCATAAAAAACACTTGCATATTTGCTGTAAATGTGTTATCATATAGGATATTACACTTTAACAGGAAAGGCATGGTAGAATTACTGTGAAATACATAGCAATTGCGCTGCTTTTGGTTATGTCCGCACTGTTCTCGTCTATGGAGACGGCGTTTTCGTCGGTAAATAAAATTCGTCTCAAGCATGACGCCGCAAACGGCAATAAAAGAGCCGCCCGCGCTCTGAAGATCGCGGAAAGCTTCGACAAGGCTCTGACTACCATTTTAGTCGGAAACAATATCGTAAATATCCTTTCGTCCTCGCTGGGCACGATTATTTTTACGCAGATATTCGGCGCGGCGGGCGTAGCGGTCTCAACCGCGGTAATGACCGTTCTGGTGCTTATTTTCGGGGAAATAATCCCAAAGTCCTTTGCAAAGCAGAACGCCGAGAAATGCTCTCTTGCTTTTGCGGGACTTCTCGGCGGGATAATGTGGATACTCACGCCGATATCCTCGTTGTTCCTGTTCCTGCAAAAGGCGGTATCGAAGCTGTCCAAGCCCGACAACTCCCCGAACTTTACCGAGGATGAGCTGAAATACATCATCGACGAGATCGAGGATCAGGGCGTCCTTGAAGAGCAGGAAAGCAATCTGGTGCGTTCCGCGCTGGAATTTGACGAGACTACCGTGGAGCAGATACTTCTCCCGCGCGTAAAGGTTGTCGCTGTGGAGCGGGGCGAGGATATAGAAAAGATAAAGGAAATTTTCATACGCGACAGGTACACGCGGCTTCCCGTGTACGATAAATCGGTGGACAACATTATCGGTCTTATAAACGAAAAGGATTTCTGGGCAATGATAATGGAGCCCGACGCAAAGCCCTCAAACATTGAGGGAATTATCCAGAAAGCCTTATATGTGTCCGAAATGAAGCTTATTTCGGAGGTGCTGTACGATATGCAGCGCACCAAGATACACATGGCGATAGTTAAGGATCAGTACGGCGGAACAAGCGGCATAGTCACAATGGAGGACATCATCGAAGAACTTGTGGGCGAGATCTACGACGAAAACGACGAGATCATCGACAGCGTTGTGGAGGTCGCAGAAAACGTCTACGACGTACAGGCGGACATGAATATAAGCGACCTGCTGGAAAGGCTGGAACTTCCCGAAGACCTTATCGAGACCGACAGCAACACCGTGGGCGGCTGGGCAATGGAGCTTTTTGGGCGCATACCCGAAAGGTCCGCGTCCATAACAAGCGGTATCTTCACTGTAACGGTGCTTGAAGCCGATGAGCAGTCGGTGTCCAAGGTGGGCATCAAGATAGATATGCCCGAAGAAAAATCCGAGGAATAGTACAGAAAAACGGCTCTCCGCACAGATGGAGAGCCGTTTTTATTATTCACACTTTATCACAAGGTCTCCTATGCGGACTTCCGCGATCTCGTCGGGCATGATTATCCGCATATGTTCGCCGTCCAGCCTGAACAGGAATACTTCGTTCTCTGCTCCGCTGCTGTTGTTTACCCCGATATTGTCAAGTACCTCGCCGCTTTTAAGCACTATCGCGCTGTCCTCAAAATGCATGGAATCGCCGCCGTCAAGCGGACTTGCGGTAACGAGTATGCTTATGGGACTTACGGCTATCTTCTCTATTCGGCAGGAATAGCCGTCCTCAAATACGGCGGTCTCGTCAACGGCAATTATTTTTCTGCCGGAAGTTGGAACGGATACTATGTCAAATTCTATCTCGACATTTTCGACAATCACGTTCTGCGTAACAGCCAAGCCGCTGTACAGTCTCTCGTTTACAATGTGAATATGGTCTCCCGCGGAAAATCCTCCGCCTGCGTACAGATCGCACTGTACCGTTACCGCGCCGTCCTCCGCCTTTGCTATCACAGACCACGTTTCGCCCTGCACGCCCGACTGCAATACATGATTTTCACCTGTGACGCTATAAGCAAAGCCGCTTTGAAGCGGAAAATTTTCCTCTGCGGGAACGATAGGCGTACCATCGGTTCGGCGCACTTCAAGTTCGTAGAAAAGAAAATCGTCTATAATGTACGGATCGGCTATTTCAAAGGAAT
>CAMWVO010000328.1 GCA_947177695.1 uncultured Clostridia bacterium | reverse complement strand
TGTCATAACTGTTCAATAAGGGGCACCGCCCCGTCATTTAACAAACGACTTGGGGCATTAGCCCCTTAGGTGTTTCAGTAGGGGATTGTATCCCCCACTGAAACACCGTTTGTCTCCCGCCTAAAAGGCGGGAGACATCAAGTTGTGGTTACAAACTAAAAAGGAGCTGCCGACCTGACAGCTCCCGTATATTTAAATTTATGGCTTTTCAGCACGCTGAATTATCCGGTGGTCTCACTCCGATCCTTTAGATTTTCAGATAACTCCGAACGTATTTCATAGACACCGCTTCCTTTCAAGAAAATTGCGGAACGTCTTTGCTTATGCCATTGGACTCACTCCCTAAAATTCATATTCCTTTCGAGATATTGCAGAATGCCACATATAACATTCCTCCTCGGAAAAAATTTCTATCAAGAGAATGGGACTATGCCATTGGACTCACTCCTTAAAATTAGATTTCCAACCGACTCAGCCTTAACAAAATCATAGCAACCGTCTCCAATCGGAAATATTTTAAAAGGTTGAACCTTTATGCTTGCCGCCGTACTTTAAGGTAACTCAAGGTACTCTTCCGAGACGGAAGACAGCCTCCGAACCGCGTACAGCACAAGGGCATTACGCCTCATCTTATGCCATTGGACTCACTCCTGTTTTTTCAGAATTTTTTAGGAAAAGTCTTTCTGATTACCATAATAACCACTCAGTTTCTTTCGGACTGACCGTCCTTGTTTTTTCGGAAATCGGCAAATTTTAAGCCGTTATAACTGTCCTGTCGGACTCACTCCCTTGCGTTTATTTATTAAAGGTTCAGATCGTGATAAGCATATTTAAAGAATTTCATATGCATCCCTTCTTTACAGTTTGATTCCGAAGTTAAAGTAACTGCTTAGGTGGTCTCACTCCCTCCATACTAAATGAGCAGATTCCTTGTGCCTTTCAAAATGATCCTCATAAAACATCACTTCTTTCATGAGATTATCTTGGAAAGTTCTTATCAGTACATTGGTCTCACCTTTTAAATCAGATTTATCGCAGCCTTTTATGTAAATCCCTTTCATCGGGCGTTTGCATATAAGGCAGTTCCGCATTGTGCATGAGATATCGGAATTTATTTTTAGGTATAAAAATACCGCACTGCCCAGTTCCGTAATGTTCTGAGATATGCGGCTCGTTATGATACTTTAAGCGGACTGTCGGCTAATCGCCGTAATTTGGAGTGAAGCCCTTATAGGCTTTACATTTAGACTCCCTGATAATTCACTTTAAAGCATTGCTGCAAACGAGTCGCTGCGGACTGCCTGTGAGAACTGATTATCTGCTATTTCCATTGGACTCGCCATCCTTTCCGAGTGAATATTTTGAATTCCCGACCTTGCCGCGTTTTTGATTTCGTTTGATTGTAAGGAATAAAACCGGCAGGTTCCATCGGGTCCAAGCTCTGTGAAAGACCGTCCGTCATGCGATTTTGGCGGGGTCTGCCGTTCATCACGGGTCATCGCCCCTCCGCGTTCTCGGTACTTCTCTTTCATTGATTGTAGTATAACACATATTTTGTGCAATGTCAATAGGTTTCCACACAAAATACTATACAGTATTTGTGCAATATTTTTGTGCAGTTTAAGTCTTGACAATTATATGCAAAAGTTGTAAAATTAAATAGTTAAGTGCTTCTATTGCCGAAGTCAGCTTCGGTTCCTGAAGCTAATGTCACGAAAAAAACCGACATCATCACTTTTAGGAGGTTCATTATGGCTGATAATTTTGACGATATGAGCATGGCTGCCGACCTTTACACCCTTGTGGACGAGGACGGCGTTGAACAGCAGTTTGAAATGCTGGATGTTATGGAAGTCGACGACGAGCGCTACTACGCTCTTGTTCCCTATTACGACGACCCCACCAAGGAGATCGAGGCGGACACCGAGCTGGTTGTCCTCAAATCCGAATACGACGAAAACAACGACGAGACACTCGTTTCCATCGACAACGACGAGGAGTACGAGAAAATCGGAAATATGTTCCTTGAAAGGCTCAACAAGCTTTACGAGGACGAGTGATCACAGATAAAAATTCCTTTTACTTTTCGTGTTGACGGCTCTGAGTACCGGAGATTTCACGGATTGCAGATTGAAACAGAATTTGCCGTGATATAATTATCGCGGCAAATTTTAAATTATCCGGTTGGATCGGAGGAGTAACCAAATGATCATTTTGGTAACGGGAGCATCTCATACAGGAAAGACAGCGCTTGCTCAAAAACTGCTTGAAAAATATAAATATCCTTATCTATCCATAGACCACCTAAAGATGGGGCTTATTCGCAGCGGGAACACCACGCTTACCCCTGTGAGTGATGATAAAGCACTAACGGATTATCTATGGCCGATCGTGTGTGAAATGATGAAAACAGCGATCGAGAATGAGCAAAATCTTATTGTGGAGGGATGTTATATTCCTTTTGAGTGGTCGAAAGATTTTGAAGCGGAGTATTTGAAAAACATAAAATATTACTGCCTGATTATGAGTAATAACTATATTGCAAACCATTTCGGCGATATAAAACGGTACGCAAGTGTTGTGGAAAACAGGGGCGACGATGAGGACTGTACGATCGAAACAGTACTGAGAGATAATGCCGAAATACTAAAACAGTGCCAAAAGTATAAAGCGGACTATATTCTTATTGATGATGAATATAAAATTGATATTGAACTATAAATTTTCGGACATCTAAAATTTACTATTGATTTTTTCCCCGCTTTGTGGTATACTGTTATCAGACTTAAGGATTTCTGCCTTGTCCGATAAAGTGTGATTTTATAATCCAACACATTATATTAGGGATTCAGTCTCCGTCAGCGGATTGCAGACCTCCCGCCGCATTAGATGTGCGGAGCAACGGACGCAGGGAGCGTGAAACTAACGGGCTGTTGCCCACCTGCCGAGTGCGGGTTTTATGTTTCACATGGCGGCAAGGCGGTTATTTTTGCAAAATCACGGCGAACCTCTTCGGAGGTTCGCTTTTTTTGCGGATATTTTTTCTCCCGCGGCAGATACTATTACCATGAAAAATTTTATCGAAAAACACAAAAAGCTTTATTTTTGCCTGACCGGAGCGGTAACGGGCTTGTGCAACGGTCTGTTCGGTTCGGGCGGGGGGATCGCTGCCGTCCCCATGCTCCAGAAGGGCGGCGTGAACGTTAAAAATTCACACGCCACGTCCCTTGCGCTGACCCTGCCGCTGTCGGTGGTGTCCGCCTGCTTTTACGCCTACGACAAAAGCTTCCGCTGGGGGGACGCGCTTCCCCTTATACCTTTCGGACTTGCGGGCGCGGTCATCGGCGGACTGCTTATGAAAAAAATACCCAACACCCTG
>CAMWVO010000327.1 GCA_947177695.1 uncultured Clostridia bacterium | reverse complement strand
ATTATTACAATATAATTATACAGAAAATTTCACAATTGTCAAGAGCCGTGCCGAATTTGCTCAAATCCGTTCCCTCAAAGGGTTTGACAGATTATGAAAACGTTTTTGCGGGGAACAATCGGCAAATTGCACAAAAAAATTCGTTAAAAATGTGTTTAAAATATTTCAAAATAATCTTGAAAAATATTTATAATTATTGTATAATATTTTCTGTAATAATGTGAACTTACGACAGCGTAACGTTTTCCGAAAGCTGAAAGGAGGAGCTTTGCTATGTTTACGCAGTTTTTCGGCAATTATCTGCTTCAGCAGCAGCTCGTTTCTCCCGAACATCTTTCGGAAGTGCTTCAGACAATGAAAGACACCCGTCCGCAGCTGGGCGTGCTTGCGATAAACGCGGGACTGATGACAGCCGTGCAGGTGGAAAAGGCTCATCTGGAGCAGACGCGGGCGGACAAAAGGATCGGCGACGTTATGGTGGATATGGGCTATATTTCCAGAGAAAATGTGGAAAAGCTCCTTAAATCCCAGCCTGCGGGACACCTTATTTTAGGTCAGGCGCTTGTGGACAACGGCTATATGACCACTTCCCAGTTTGAGCAGGCGCTCAGCTCCTACAAGACCGAGAACAGCATTTCGGACGCGGATTTCGGAGTTGAGAACGACGCTTCTGCGCAAAGGCTCGTGCGGAACTTCTATCATTTCAACTCCATAAGCGGAGCGGGCTACATGACGGGCTACGTTTCCCTGCTTTTCAAAAATCTTATACGCTTTATCGGCAGCGACTTCACTCCTATGGACGCTCATGCGCTTATGGGTGCGCTGTCTGCTTGTGCCGCCCAGCGTATAGACGGAGGTATTCGGGCAGTCACCATTATCGACGCAGACGCTTCCGCAATGATAGAATTTGCTTCCCGCTTTACCAATAAGCAGCTTACGGTCGAGGACGATTACACCCATACCTGCATAAGCAATTTTATAAATCTCCACAACGAAATATTTGCCGAAAATATGTCCGCGGCAGAGGGCATAAAGCTTAAAACGGAACCGCAGCGGTTTTACGAAAGCATTGACATAAGCGAACTGTCAAACGCCTGCGTTATTCCCGTGTGCTTTTCTTTCGGAACGGTAAATTTTATTGTCGCGATGTGATCACAGCAATTAAAATGCCGCCGTACAGAGCAGTTAACTCTGTACGGCGGCATATTTTTTTGCTGCGGGGAATGCGGTCATTGCTTTTTAAGCTTGATCTCCATAGTGCCCATGATAAAGTACATGGCGTCGCCCTCAAGCCTTACGTCGTAAGTCAGTTTTTTATTGAAAGTAATAGATTTGCCGTCATACTCAAAAGTACCGCTCTCCTGAATGCAGTTGCCGAAATTTTCGTCTCTTGTAAAGGTTTTGTCGGCATTGAGAGTATAAACTACTTCTATATCTTGTCTGACCCAAGTCCCGACGAGAGGAGTAACGTCCGCCTCTGCGGAACAGCCGCACAATGCTGCGGAAAGGCATATGACCAATGCAATAACCATGAAAAATTTAATTTTCATAACTTCACCTCCGTTTTTGGAATAGACTTAACGGGATCTGTCAGCCGATAGGTTTGACGGCGGGGAATGTTTTTCATCTCATTGTTTGACAGCTGTTTGTTCAATAGTGGGCTTTGAAATAACCACGTCCAAATGGGTACCGCAGTTTCCGCCGTCTCCAAAACCGAAATGACAGGAATCAATGATGCTTTCATCAACGCCTATCAAGCCGGTCGGCTCCATGTCCGAAAGCCCCTGTCCCAGTTCTACTATCCTTCGGCAATCGCCAGGAAGTCCAAACAACTTTTCCTTAAATTCAGAAGCCATGTCGTCACCAAAAATTTCAGTAATGATACCGTTCTCTACTAACAGCGTTATGGGGGACTTAACAAGTCCGAAATAACCCACCAACTGACCAAAGTGATACAGCTGACCAACAGTTATATCAATTACGATCTTCCCGTTTGCTGTTTCGGCGATAACCTCCGAGGAAGTCTCCGAGGGAGGCAAAAACGCCATTCCGCCGTCCTCCGTTATTTCATGGGAGCAGGTAGCAAATGGCTTGATTTTAAAGGAAATATCCGTGCCGCTCTTATTTGTTACCCGAACGGTTTCTTCTATGTTGATACGGTTCATCTGGTCTATTTTATCGTATACGTCTTTCTTTTCGGTGGAAAGTCCATGCACAAGGGATTTCTGTGAAATATCAAGTCTTACAAAAATATACTTGGCTTGAACTCCCTCCGGTTTGCCAAATGGAGAAAAAAATCTGTTTGCGCCGTCTTTTACAAAGGTATCGGCGGATAACATCACCAAAAGCAGGTCGCTTTCTTTTAAAGACGAAAGCGATCTTACTGTAGCGGCAAACTCGTCCGTTTGGGAGTAGTATTTTATCCGCACATCATACATGCCCTCGTCCTGTATTGCAAGAGCAATGTTCTTTTGTACGTCGTCAGTAACTATAACAATTTTCGCCGTGGGAGCAAGACTGCTCCATTTGTGTATCAAGTTGCTTATACACATTGGCACACACCTCCTGTTTTGTCTATGTAAATAAAGCAACTGCGGGTTTTCTTTTCGTCCAAAATATGCTATACATTATACAGCAAAAGAAAGCTGTTGTCAAGAAAAAGAAACGGTTCGGAGCTTCCCGAACCGCCTGAATTTTATTTTAACTTATTTTCCAAGCCTTTTATAGCGTTCACAACTCTGTCGGTCTGCTCTCTATTATCGCCGATAGACCTGTCGGTATGTATGCGCACATTGGTATCGTCGATCCTGTTTGATATAAGTTCGTTTATCAGCTCTGCGGCACGGTTTGCTTTATTCCATTCAAATATGACAAACGGTATACTTATTACTCTGCCCGAGGTAAGGTCTATGACAAGGCATTTTCTGAATGAGCTGACTAACATTGCTATGCTGAGAAGCAGCAAAGGAACAGACATGAAAAACGGCAATTCATTAAAAACAAAAATACAAGCACTAATAAATGTCAGAAAAGAGCCGACGACAAACCAAAACAGTCTTATCCTATGCGTCATTCTGACTAATGAGATTTGCGTTATCGGTATTCTTTCGTCGCTGGAGTCCAGGGGGATAAGTCCCAGTCTGTGCCGTATTTTGAACCTGACAAAATTTTGTTCCGCTGTAATTTCTCCTTTGATGTAAAAGGCAATTACCGACAACATAAAGGTTATAGTTTCCATAATATGTTCCTTTCCTTATGCGTTTTCTGTATTCAGACAAAGCACCGCATAATATGCTCCTAAAACATCATACACTTAAATAATAGTAATGTCAACACTTTTATTTATATTATTTTATTTGCGTGTATATACTATAATTGTAAGTATGTAAT
>CAMWVO010000326.1 GCA_947177695.1 uncultured Clostridia bacterium | reverse complement strand
TCTATATACCGTACCCCCGAGGTCTGACGGCTTGGGTCAAGCTCGTGGGCTATGGCGTTGGTTCGGGAGTAGAATTCGTCGTCGTCCATGCTCTCGTTTATCCGCACGCCCCACAGAACTATCGAGGGGTGGTTTCGGTACTGCATTATCATCTCACGCAGATTTTCGCACGCCTGATCTTTCCACTCGCTGCCGCCGATATGCTGCCAGCCGGGAAATTCGGTAAAAACAAGCAGTCCCAATTTATCGCATTCGTCTATGAAATACTGACTTTGCGGGTAGTGGCTTGTGCGAGCCGCATTGCAGCTCAGCTCGTGCTTCAGTATACGTGCGTCCTCACGCTGAAGAGCTTCGGGAGCAGCATAGCCTATATATGGAAAGCTTTGGTGACGGTTAAGACCTCTCAAAAAGGTTTTCCTGCCGTTAAGGTAAAAGCCGTCCGCCTTAAACTCGGCGGTGCGGAAACCGAATGTGGTTTCCTGCTTGTCAAGTTCTGTACCCTCAGCGGTCAGCAATCTGACAGTACAGCGGTACAGATACGGGTTTTTCGTATTCCAAGGTTTCGCGTCGGGGACAGTGATCTTACCCGGTTCGCCGCTCCATACTATCTTTCCCTCATCATCTGTAATAGATACTTCAAGCCGAGCATTATCGGGAGCATTGTCGGTGGTGACCTTAACGTCCGCTGTGATAAGTGTTGGAGTGGTCACAAAAATGTCGGTAATAATACCGCTTTCACGGACGTCCAGCCAAGCCTCGCGGTACAGTCCGCCGTATGTAAGATAATCCACCACAAAGCCAAACGGCGGAATAGCGGGATTTTCACTTGTGTCAAGCTTGACAGCCACCGTATTGGACTTTCCGAACTCAACCGCGTCGCTTATCTCCGCGCGGAACGCCGTGTATCCGTTGCGGTGATGTGCTGCCTCTTTTCCGTTTACATATACAGTAGCAATATGTGCCGCGCCGTCAAATTGCAGGAACAGACGCTTATTCCGAAGCTTTTCGGGAATTTCCAGCTTTCGTCTGTAACCGCACATCATCTGATAGTCGTCGGGGTCAATACAGTGTAGCGGCAGTTCCTTACAAGTGTGGGGAAGCCGCACAGTCTCGGCAGAGCCTTTCCCTGCCATAAAATCCTCGCTCCATTCGGGAGTGAACTCCCAGTCGTCGCATAAGCTGTATTTCATTTTAACGCCTCCTTATCTTACTGTTATGCCGTTCATGATTATATCCATCATTGCCTCAAGAGTATCCGCATAACCGCTGTCGGTTTTGTCTCCCGACAAAAAGCATTCGATAGACGCAGTTATCATCTTCTTCAGCACCGGAATAGGTACGGGACGTATGCGTCCCGCGGCTATGCCTTCCTCTATCAGAGCAACGGTAGGTTCCCAGTTGTTTTCAAGATGCTCTCTTACACGGTTTGCCGCTGCCGGATATTTTTCCTCCAGAGCGTCCAGCATACGGAAATCTATTGCCGTGTACTGTTCTGGGAGAGCCACCATCACCGCTCTTATCCGTTCCTCAACAGATTTTTCGGAAGCGGCTATTTCCGCCTTAACATTATGAATATCGTCGAACAGGTCGTCTATCATATCTATAAGCAGCGTCTCCTTTGACGAATAGACCGTGTATATGGTTTTTTTGCTGATGTGCAGAGCAGCCGCCACGTCCTGCATGGTGAATTGCAGTCCCTCTGTTTTGAACAGCTCCTCTGAGGCCTTTATTATTTGTTTTTGAAGTTCCATGAATTATTGCTCCTTTGGAAACTCTAATCTTCTTTCCGGTTTCCATTATATCATGGAAACCGAATTTATTCAAGGGGTTTCCTAAAATTTTCCCTTTTTACCAATTAGGCGGACAGTTATGTGTGCATTTTGCCAAAAAACTGTATCATATAGAAAATCAAATAAAAAAGTTCCTGTATTTATACAGAAACTTTTACGCATAAAAATCTTTTAAAGCAAGACTTATTTTAGCCTTGCATTTTATTTTGTTAATTCACATAGTTTTTGATGAATTGCATATATCATTCCTGAAAAATGATAATGATCAATTACGGCTCGCCTTATATTCAGTTCCCCATGCTGCCATGGAGTCCAGAATGGGACGCATTGAATGGCCAAGTTCGGTAAGAGAATATTCAACCTTAGGCGGCACTTCGGGGTAAACGTTTCTGACAATGATCCCGTCATCTTCCATAGAGCGCAGACTGTCTGAAAGAACCTTTTGGCTGATACCATCGAGGTCGTTTTTAAGTTCATTAAATCTCCACGGACGTTCCATAAGATTTCTGATAATAAGCAGCTTCCATTTGCTGCCTATAAGCTGTACAGTCGTTGCCACGGGACAAGCAGGCAGCTCTTCTTTTGTAACCATTGTGATCCGCCTTTCGGTATATGTAAATTATTAATATTATAACATTTTTCACAGTTTTTGTCAATCTAAAAAATTTTATTGCCGCAAATGCCGTAAATACGCAAAGGTTACTTTTTTATAACCGAGTAATAAAAAAGTGCGTACTTGTCGGGAAATAAAATATGTGATAATATAAAATCACAGGGACGACCTGAAAAAAATTTTAGGGGGACTTTATCATGAGTGAAGCTTAAAAAACGCAGCGGCTTTTTCGGGAAACGCCTGCGGAGCAGCAGACCCAAAAGAAAAAAAGTATGTTCCGTCAAGGCGGTCATAAACAGAAAATAAAGTTTTTTAGTAATATTGAGGTGATATTCAATGTTTTCACAGAGAAAGCTTATGCAGTCCGCAGGTGACTGCTCGTCCGAAATAATACGGTTAAAAGACGCGCTTAAAGCTGCCGATGCTGTTGTCATAGGCGCGGGAGCGGGACTTTCCACGGCAGCGGGATTTACCTACACAGGCGAACGGTTTGAAAAATATTTCTCCGATTTTATAGAAAAATACGGTTTTACTGATATGTATACGGCGGGATTTCACAGCTTTGAAACTCCGGAGGAGCATTGGGCGTTCTGGTCAAGGCACATTTACTGCAACCGCTATACAGACGCCCCTAACGGCTTATACAAAAAGCTTTTTGAACTTGTGAAGGACAAAGATTACTTTGTACTGACAACAAATGTTGACCACCAGTTTCAGAAAGCGGGATTTGATAAAAAACGGCTTTTCTACACCCAGGGAGATTACGGTCTGTTTCAATGCTCCGAGCCATGCTGCAGCGAAACCTTCGACAATGAAAAAGTAATTCGGGAAATGTTTGAACGTCAGAAAAATATGCGTGTACCCTCCGAGCTTCTTCCGAAATGTCCGAAATGCGGCAAGCCTGTGACAATGAATTTACGTGCGGACGATAAATTTGTCGAGGACGAGGGCTGGCTCAAAGCAAGCGAACGGTACAGTAATTTTATAC
>CAMWVO010000325.1 GCA_947177695.1 uncultured Clostridia bacterium | reverse complement strand
CAAGCGCAGAAAAAGTACATACTTTTTCACAAAGGGACTGCCGTCCCTTAAACCCCACGATATAAATTCATACAAAGGAGAATTTCAATGAGGACTATACGAAAAATCATAAAATTCAATGATGATGAATGGCAGGCTGTTTGTAAACGTGCCGAGTTTTTAAATTTGAGAACAGGGACGTATATAAGAAGAATTGCAGTTCGGGAAGTTTTAAAAGTGTACGATATGAAAAAACTCAATCGGGTTTTGATGTCATTTTATAGAATAGATAATCTGATTGAACAAATTTTGAGAGTTGCAAAACGGGAGCATTCCCAGTATACAGAAGAAATTCAAAAGTTGTTGGAGGTGGTCAACGGATACGAAAAACCACTTAAAAAATATTTATCGGAGCTTAAACCCGAAAGATTACTTTGATGTGAAAGAGGTGCTGCCAATGGGCAGGAAAATTTGCAAGGAAATCAAATACAGCGAGGACGAGAAAAAAATACTCAGCAAGTGTGCCGAAAAGCGTAACAAGCGTATCGGTACATTTATCCGTGAAGTCTCGGTTTCGGGAGAAATACGGATTTACGATTTAAGGCAAATTGACCATTTGATTATGTCGTTTAACCGTATTGGAAACGAGATAAATTCCATTGCCGAGGTTGTCAACAGCACAAGGACGGTTACAAAAAAGGACATTGAGGATTTAGGCAAATCGGTTGAATACTTGAAAACCGTTATTGAGAATTATCTCCTGCCGCTGAAATTTGATCTTTTTAATAACGAATAGAATTTGACGGAAAGGAGGACAATTATGACGACAAATTCTAAGCAGGAACTTATATCGAAAATTGTGACTTTACTTAATGAACTCATTGATGTTGAAGAAAAAACATCAATGAAAATTCCACAAGCAGACAAAAAAGTAGAAATGCTGACAATTAAAGAATGTACAGAATTGGTTAAGGGGCTTTCCGAACATACTGTTCGTCAGCTTGTAATACAGGATAAAATTCCGTATGTACGAGCGGGACAAGGCAAGCGTGGTAAGATTCTAATTAGCAAAGCAGATTTGTTAAGTTATTTAAATATGTCTGCATAAAAATATTTTACATACCCCTGTAAAAAGACTTGACATTAAAGTAGTAAGGTGCTAAAATATTTAATGCAGGGGTATGTCATAAAATCTACAATATCAAAAGGAGAGATATTTTTATGGCAACCATTAGAAAACGGGGAAACTCTTATCAAATCAGAGTTTCCTGCGGTTATGATACAAAAGGCAATCACAAAGAGCAAGCTATGACTTGGAAACCAGATGAGGGCATGACCGAGCGGCAGATACAAAAGGAACTAAATCGTGTTGCAGTTATGTTTGAAGAATCGTGTATGAGAGGCTTTAGAACTTCCGCAATCAAGTTTGAGGAACTTGCTGAGGAGTGGTTTGAAGAGTATGCGCACTTGAATTTGAGAAGTACCACATATGAACGTATGCGACAGCTTACCAAAAGAGTTTATCCTGCAATCGGACATTTGAGAATTGATAAGATTACAGGACGACAGCTTCAAGCGTTTGTAAATTCTCTTGCTAAAGAGGGTGCTAATGAAAAAACAGGCGCACCGCTTGCTCAGAAAACTATTCGGCATAATCTTAGCTTTATTTCTGACGTTTTTTCGTATGATTTCTGTTTATAGTGCGCCAAATAAACAGAACATATTTCAATATTACCTAACTTTTCCGCCGAATAACTGTAACAGGCTTGTCCTCGGAACAATTTCCGATAAACCTGTAGCAGATGTCAATCTTGATGTGAGATTTACCGTCTATCACTTCTCGCTCATGAATATAAATCTTATCGATCAGCATATGTACAAGCTCATAATCAAGCTGTGAAATGCCAATATACTGTTCAACAAGCTTTGCAAATGCAGAGGCATTTGCAGAGTTCTTTTCGTTTTCACTCATATAGTCGGAAATTTGTTTGACCCTTGTCTTTAATTCCGATAACTCGTTTTCCATATTGCTTGACATCGACAGAAAACGTTCCTCGGAAATAACGCCGAAAACCTTGTCCTCATATAGCTTTTGCAGAAGAATATCAAGTTCGGAAATTCTCTTTTTCGCCTTGTCTGCTTCACGAATAAGCGAGGACTTTTCAGTATTTTTACTTGTGTCGGAGGCTTTGCTTAATACAGCAACATACTTGTCAAAATCCTGCTCTGCAAGCGCAGCGTGTCGCTGAACATCGCTCAAAACGACTTCATAAAGCTGTTCAAAGGTTATGTAGTGGTTTGAGCAATAATCTTTCCCGTATTTGACCATAGTCGCACATCTGTACGCTCCCTTGCTGTTTTTATCGCACCTTCTCTTAGAAAATCCGTGTCTTTTACCGCAGTCGGGACAATAAACAATGCCTCTGAAAATGTTGTCTGGATTTGTCGTTTTGTCACGGGTCTTAACGGATATGCGAGCCTTGACCGTTTCAAAATCACTCTCACTTACAAGCGGTTCGTGAGTATTTTCAACAACGATCCAATCCTCCTCAGGGTGTTCGATAATGCGCTTGTCTTTAAAAGATTTTACTTCGTGCTTATGACTGACCGTTTTCCCCGTATAAACAGGATTTGTCAGAATACCCTTGATAGTCGATTTTTGCCAGCTGTATGGGTATTTCGGAAATGTCGGACTGTCTGCATTTCCGTTACGCACTAAATTTTCTGCTCTCGGAATAAACAGCTTCAATTCCTGCAATTTGTTTGCAATCTCCCAACAGCTTTTGCCCTCCAACGCCATTTGAAACATCATCTGAACATATGGCGCTTTGTCATTCGGAACAAGCCTCGTTCTGTCGTGTTCGTCCTTGCTGTAACCGTAAGGCGGCATTCCCGATGTACAATCTCCTTCAAGAGCTTTCGTGCGAAGCGCAGATTTTATCTTCTTGGAAATATCCTTTGCATAAAACTCATTAATAATGTTCTTAAATGGCGCAAATTCATTATCCCCGATCTCCGAATCATAGTTGTCATTGACCGCTATAAAACGCACATCATTCTGCGGAAAGAAAACTTCCGTATAGTATCCTGTCTGCAAATACTCACGTCCAAGACGGGATAAGTCTTTGCAGATAACAGCACCGATGATTCCCTGCTCAATATCTGAAACCATACGCTTGAAGTCGGGACGTTCATAATTCGTACCCGAAAATCCGTCGTCAACGTAAAAAGCCGTGTTGTGATAGCCGTTCTCGGCAGCATATCGTAAAAGGTAATCCTTTTGATGCTGAATACTCATACTTTCTCCGCTGTACTCATCATCACGGCTAAGGCGGCAGTAAAGAGCCGCAATTTTATTCTGCTGTTTTAACATAATTTTTCCTCACTTTCCAAACAGCAGATTATGACTTTAAAT
>CAMWVO010000324.1 GCA_947177695.1 uncultured Clostridia bacterium | reverse complement strand
GTACTTATCGGGTTCGGAAGCGGGGAAACCGTCGGAAATGTTCAGAACTTTTAAAAATTGGGCTTCCAAGCCGTCTTTCATTTTTATTGTAAGAACCAATGTGTAGCTGACACCGCCGTATCTGCCGCGCATTTTTGTTTCCACGCCGCACTCGGTGCCGTCTATTTCACTGTACTCAATAACCCTTTTCCTGACGGTCTTTCCGAAAAGCGCGGAGACAATGACTACCGCTTTTTCATCTGCGGTTACAGAGCCGTGTAAACTGCACAGAGCAACCACGCAAGCCGTAAATATCAGCGTAAGTGTCCCATATATTGTTCTGCTCGTTAAATTTTCGTCGGAAAACGTGAAAAGAAACACAAAGAAGCATATCGCGTCTGCCGCAAGCACAAGCCCAAGTACGGCGTCGGTCACGCCCGATCTTCCGAATTTTGCTTTCATAATGCATCCTCCCCAAACAACAAAAACGCCCCCCGACGGCAAAACCGTCAGAGGGCGAATTATCGCGATACCACCTCAGTTTATCCGCAAGGCTGAGCCTTGACCCTTGCCGCCGTACTTTGCGGAAAAAACGGGTCAGCTTCCGAGACAGTAGTTTTTCGGAAAGCCACAGTTTGCGAACCTCAAAACGCTTTAACGGGCGTGAACCGCATATCCCTACTGCAAGTTCGGGACACAAGCTCCGTGATGTATTCGCCGTTACCTCTCCGTCCTTTCGCACCAACCAAGAACTCTCTTTATCCGAAAATAGCGGTTACTTCTTCACTTCATTGCATTTATGACTTTAAACAAACTTACCCGCCCCCTTGAGGGGGCAACACAAAATTAAAAGCTATGAACAATTTACGACGGGGGTGACATTGCCCGCGGGGGCTTCCCCGCCTCCGTGATGTATTCGCCGTTACCTCTCCGTCCTTTCGCACCGACCAAGAACTCTCTTTATCCGAAAATAGCGGTTACTTCTTCACTTCACAGCATTTTAATTCTACAATTTGTAATTTTTATAATCAATTCTCCATGCCGTAGAACATTTCCGAGGGGCGGAAACCCGTCCCCTACCAATTTTTATTTTACAATATGTAATCTTTAGAACGGATTTTCCGTCTTGTAAAGCATTCCCGCAGGCTGATTGAAGCCTACTTCCTCAACTCCAAGATAGCGGAAAACGTTCCACAGAGCCTTTCCGTTGTGGGCGAACGTTACCGCGCCGTGGTGGGGATATCTTCCCTCTATCAGCACATGACGGTAAAATCTTCCCATTTCCTTGATGGCAAACACGCCTATGCCGCCGAAGCTTTTTGTCGCCACGGGAAGTATCTCACCCTCGGCAACATACGCCCGAAGCTTCGCGTCCGCCGTGCTCTGGAGACGGAAAAACGTGATATCCGACGGAGCAATGTCGCCCTCCAGAGTACCCCTTGTAATATCCGGTTCCTTGTCGGGCTCCAGACCCCTGTGCATGATAAGCTGGTACTTCATTGTACGGCTTGAAAGCTTGCAGGCGGGAGTATTTCCGCAGTGGAAGCCCATAAAGGTATCAGTGTGCTTGTAGTCGAACTTGCCCTTGATCTCGTTAAGGTACATATCCGCGGGAACGCTGTTGTTGATGTCAAGCAGAGTGACCGCGTCGTCGGAAACGCACTGTCCGATAAATTCGCTGAGCGCGCCGTATATGTCCACCTCGCACGCCACGGGAATACCCATTGCGCCGAGACGGCTGTTTACATAGCAGGGTACAAAGCCGAACTGTGTCTGGAACGATGGCCAGCACTTGTTCGCAAAAACCACGTACTCGCGGCTGCCCTTGTGCTCCTCCGCCCAGTCAAGGAGAGTTACCTCGTACTGTGCAAGCTTAGGCAGGATACCCGCCATTTTGTTTCCGTCGCCAAGCTCCTTTTCCATATCGGCGATAACGTCCGGTATCCGCTTGTCGCCCGCGTGAGCGTTATAGGACGCAAACAGGTCAAGCTCGGAGTTTTCCTCGATCTCAGCGCCGATGTTGTAAAGCTGACGGATAGGCGCGTTGCAGGCAAGGAAGTCCTGGGGGCGGGGTCCGAAAGAAATTATCTTCAGGCTTGCCAGTCCGAGAAGAGTTCTTGCGACGGGGATAAAGTTCGCTATCATGTCGGCTATCTCGGAAGCCGTGCCTACGGGATATTCGGGAATGTACGCCTTAACGTTCCGCAGACCAAGGTTGTAGCTTGCGTTGAGCATACCGCAGTAAGCGTCTCCCCTGCCGTCTACCAGCGTATCGGAACTTTCCTCGGCAGCCGCCGCAAACATCACGGGAGCGCCGAAAGTCTTTGCCAGAAGCGTCTCGGAGGTTTCGGGACCGAAGTTGCCCAGATACATCACAAGCGCGTTAACGCCCGCTTTCTTCATGTCCTCAACGGCGGCGAGCATATGCTTCTCGTTCTCCACCGTCACGGGACACTCGTATATCTCAATATTCTTTTCCTTGCAGGCTTTTACAACGGCTTCTCTGCGGCGTGCGGACAGCTCCATGGGGAAGCAGTCGCGGCTTACCGCGCAGATGCCGAGCTTAACTGCGGGCATATTTTTAGTGTTCATTATTCATCCTCCTTAGCATCGGTCTCTTTCTCCTTGTCCTTGTCCTTCTTGTCCTTGTCCTTGCCCGATACTTCTATAGGCACTTCGCTCTTGACTTCCTTTTCCTTGACCTCGATGGAGAAATAGCTGCCGTAGTAGCCGTCAACGCCCTCAACGGTGTCGTACTGTTCCGTCATGGTAAATGTTACCGTATAGGAGGGACAGTCAAGCTTTTCGGTATAGATAAGCTCGTTGTCCATGCCCTCTGTACCCTTGAGAGTACCTGCGGACTCGGCGTTGTGTCTTTTTTCCAGCTCTTCTGTCTTGTTGGCGAAAAAGTCCTCTGCCGTCTGACGTTCAACACAGCAGTACGCCTCGACCAGATAGCCGCGGAGATAGATATTTTCGTCGCCCTTGACGGTCTTGAAATCATATGTAATCAGAGAGTCATCAACATAGTAGAAAGGATTTTCGGAGGAAATAAGGTCGCGAAGCTCCATAAGCTCCGTATCCGTGTTGACGCTCCACAGTCTTGTGTCTGTCTCGAAGTTAAGGGTAACTCCGTCCGGCTGGAGCTGGACCACCTTGCTCATAGGCATATTCAGCTTAACCTTTGTAAGGATACCGGAGTATGTGTTTTCGGGAGCCGCCTCTTCGTCCTTTCCGCAGGCTGAAAAGCAGACCGCTGTCATAGCGATTGCAAGCAAAACCGAGAATATCTTTTTCATTTTCCATCATTCCTTTGCTGAAAATAAAATATAAAATACAGTTACTTATTATAATAATACAAAATCGGAAAAAAGTCAACGGCAAAAGCAACATTATTCGGAAAAATATTTTTACACTGCCGCTTGAC
>CAMWVO010000323.1 GCA_947177695.1 uncultured Clostridia bacterium | reverse complement strand
TATGTTGAAAGACGAAATGTTTGTTCCAAACGATATTTATATTGATACGAAATCCAACAGAATGTCTGTCATAACAGGTCCGAATATGTCGGGTAAGTCAACGTATATGCGGCAAACGGCTCTCATTGTGCTTATGGCGCAGATAGGCTGTTTTGTTCCTGCGGATTCGGCGAAAATATCCGTTGTGGACAAGATATTCACAAGAGTTGGAGCGTCCGACGACCTTACGGCAGGACAGTCCACTTTTATGGTGGAAATGAGCGAGGTTGCCGATATTTTGAAAAACGCCACGCCGAACAGTCTCGTTATTCTTGACGAGGTAGGTCGCGGTACGTCCACATTTGACGGCGTGAGCATAGCGCGAGCGGTTGCGGAGCATATCTGTTCAAGCAAAAAGCTTGGCTGCAAGACGCTTTTCGCCACTCATTACCACGAGCTTATAGGACTTGAAAACGAGCTTGACGGCGTAAAGAACTACAGTATAGCGGTAAACAAGCACGGCGGAAATATCCGTTTCCTGCGAAAAATAGTAAGGGGCGGAGTTGACGAGAGCTACGGCGTTGACGTTGCAAAACTTGCGGGACTTCCGCTGAAAGTAGTCGAGCGCGCAAGGGAGCTTCTTGTCGAAATGGAAAAGGCTCATGTATCGGAAAAGCCTGTAATTACGGAGCAGGACGAGCAGATAAGCTTTGGAAGTATGAACCGTGAATCGGCTTTGGAAATGCTTGAAAAGACCAATATTGACGAGCTTACTGATGCCGAATGCCGTGAGCTTCTGAAAGATATGACGGCAATGCTTGAATAAAGGAGTATCGAATGGCAAGTTTTAATCAGAAAAACATGATGTTGTATCTTTTGGCTGCGGCAAATGGAGCAAAGTTTTGGCATCCTATCTACTGCGGCTTCGGCGGACAGGTCGCTTTATCATCGTCGGCTCTTAACAATATGTACGGTTATGCAGGTATAACCTCCGACGGCAGACTGGTGTATGCGAAATTCAATATGCTGGGTATGCAGGCGGAGAACGATATGCTGTGGTTGGAGAATATGACCTCAATCAAATTTTCGGAATTCATGAGAATGCACACCATAAAAATGACTTTCAATCAGGACGGAAAAAAGAAAAAGCTTAAAATCAAGGCAAACGAAGTAGTTCACGGCAAGGATTTTTATATGCAGGAGCAGAATTTGAAAATGTTTATGGATACCTTAAAAAAATATGGTGAAATGTGTGGAGGATATAATGTCGGCTATTAACGTGTTAAGCAAGGAAATATCGGAGCTTATCGCCGCAGGAGAGGTTATAGAACGTCCCTCCTCCGTTATCAAGGAGCTTGTCGAAAACTCCATAGATTCGGGAGCGAGACATATCACCGTTGAGATAAAAAACGGCGGTTCTACATATATGCGCGTGACCGACGACGGCTGCGGAATTTCTTATGAAGATGTTCCGAAAGCTTTTCTTCGTCATGCCACAAGCAAGATAGTTTCAAAAGACGATTTGGACAACATATATACGCTCGGTTTCCGAGGTGAGGCGCTTGCGTCCATATGCGCCGTGTCAAGGGTAGATGTCATGACAAAGCAGAAAGACGAAACATATGGCACGGTGTACTCTATCGAGGGAAGCGAGGAAAAATCCCATGAAAAAAGCGGCTGTCCCGACGGTACGACAATAATAATACGCGATATTTTTTACAACGTTCCTGCACGTGCGAAGTTCATGAAAAAGGACGTTACCGAGGCTAATGCGGTGAGCAATATAGTTCAGAAAATCGCTTTGTCTCACCCCGATATTGCCGTAAAAATGATAAGAGATAACCGCATGGAATTCAACTCTGCAGGTGACGGAGAGCTGTATTCCGCCGTATACGCTGTTTTCGGCAAGGACTTTGCCCGCGACCTGCTTCCTGTGGAATATGAAGCAGACGGTATCAGGGTAAGCGGATATACGGTGAAGCCACTGTATTCAAAGTTCAACAGGTCGTTTCAGAATTTCTTCATAAACGGCAGATATGTAAAGTCGCGGCTTTGTTCCGTCGCCATTGAAAACGCCTACGAAAATATGATAATGACAGGTCGTTTCCCTGCATGCGTCCTTATGATAGAAATGCACCCCTCAACGCTTGACGTGAATATTCATCCGTCAAAGGCAGAGGTGAGGTTTACGGATGAAAAATCCGTGACCAACGCGGTTTATTTCGCCGTGAAAAACGCTTTTATCAGCGGCGGACTTGTATACGAATTCGAGACAAAGGAACAACGCGACTGGATGAAGCACGAAGAACCCGAAGCTCCCGTACAGCAGGAGATAATGTTTACGCCTGTATCTGAAATAGCCAAAAAGGAGGCGGAACTTCAGAAAGCCGAGCGCATGATTTCCGAGCCGGCTAAGGCGATGCCGAAATCCTCGGAAACTGTTTCCGAATGGTGCAAGTTTGATGAAAAGTCCGAGGAGCAGTCGGAATATGTCGTAATACGGAGCGAGCCTAAAGAGGAGCGTCCGCAGCGTGACCTTGATAAGCTTGACCTGAAAGCGGTTCATGCGGCGGCAGAAGCGGCAGACGAGGGATTCAAGTATCTTAATGTAAGCTCATTTGAGAAAAAAGCAGAGCCAAAGGTTATTGAACAGACGAAAGAGATTCAGCCTGAACTGACCGAAATAAAGGTCATAGGCGAGGCATTCGGTTTGTATGTGCTGGTGGAAAGCGAGGGCAAGCTTGTTATCATAGACAAGCATGCCGCTCACGAGCGTATTATTTTTGAACGACTGAAAAGCAGGAATTGCCGTCAGTACAGTCAGCAGCTTCTTGTGGGCATAAAGCTTTTGATGACCTCCGAGGAGACAGACGTGCTGGAGAATAATACGGAGCTTTTGGCGGACTTGGGATTTGCCTTTGATTTCAGCGAAAAGCCTTGCGTGACTGTTACCGCTCTGCCTACATTTATTATGGATTCCGATGCGGAGGGTATCATATGCGAGGTTGCGGAAAATCTGCTCATGCACAAGCAAAATCCACAGTCGGGTTATCTGGACGATGTTCTGCACACTATGGCATGCAAGGCTGCTGTAAAGGCGCACGACAAGAGTACTCACGAGGAAATGAAGGCTTTGGCGGAGCAGATTTTTTCCGATGACAAGATCCGTCACTGCCCCCACGGCAGACCCGTGATGTTTACGATGACAAAGGCAAATATAGACCACCAGTTCAGGAGAACGTGATTTTCTCGACAGAGAATATGTTTAAGGAGAGTTTTTATGGCAGGAAAACCAAAAGTTCTTGCAGTCTGCGGACCTACCGCAAGCGGAAAAACATGGCTGGGCGTTGAGCTTGACATGGCACTGGTCGGTGAAGTGATCTCCGCCGATTCCATGCAGATATACCGCCGTATGGACGTGGGCACAGCCAA
>CAMWVO010000322.1 GCA_947177695.1 uncultured Clostridia bacterium | reverse complement strand
GGTGTGGACAGCGAGTTGGAAAGCAACGATTTTACTCCAATACGCAACTTGTTTAATGAATTTTACGCCAAGGACTGTTCCAAGAAGATACGTGCTGTTGTCAATGCAAAAGGCAAGTCCGGAAAGCCCATTACGAATAATGTTCCGTATGGCTATAAGAAATCCGAAACAGACAAAAACGTTTGGGAAGTCGATGATGAAGCCGCGCAGGTAGTTCGAAAAATTTTTAAGATGTGCATTAAGGGCTATGGTCCTGCCCAAATTGCACGGCAGCTCCGCTCGGAAAATATTTTGATACCAACCGCATACGCTCAATCCAAAGGACGCGGCGGTGCAAGAACATTCAAAAATCCGACACGTTGGATAGATCCCACCGTTAATAAAATCCTTGATCGCATTGAATATGCCGGTCACACGGTCAACTTCAGAACATACAAGAAATCGTATAAGCACAAAAAATGCGCTAATAACAGTAAAGAAGATTGGCTGATTTTTAAGAATACACATGAACCGATAATCTCTCAGCACGACTTCGATTTGGTTCAAGAACTCCGTAAAAATAAACGCAAAATTCAAAAACATGGTGAGATAAATCCCTTTTCGGGAATTGTATATTGCGCAGATTGCGGAGCGAAAATGTACCTTTGCCGTTCGCGGAGTTTATCGGAAAATCAAGAAAATTTGAAATGCAGCACCTATTCTAAAGACGCAGAAGAATGTTCGGCGCATTACATAAGAACAGTCGTTTTACGGGAATTGGTTTTAGGTGAGCTTAACAAGCTGCTTGAAACAGTTCACTCTAACGAGGGAGCATTTGTCAACGCGGCTATGGAATACGCATCGGCAGCTCAATCACAAGAGGTCAAGAAAGCACGGAAGATACTTACACAGTCCGAAAAGCGCATTGCTGAATTGGACAAGCTGTTCACACGTCTTTATGAGGACAATGTTTCGGGAAAAATCTCCGATGAACGCTTCACCCAAATGTCTGCGAACTATGACGGCGAGCAGCAGCAGTTAAAGCAGACGGTTTCCGAACTCAAAGCTTTTATTGATGCTACCGAGCAGAAAACCGCGGATATTTCCAACTTTATTCAACTCGTCCGCAAGTATACCCATTTAAATGCTCTCACTCCTGAAATAATGCACGAGCTTGTAGAAAAAATCGTCGTTCACGCACCCGATAAGTCAAGCGGACATAGACAGCAGAAAGTTGAAATTTATTTCCGTTTTAACGTAGCGGTTGCCACAGCTACGCTCAAGCGTAAGGACTACAGCAATATCAGCAAATAGTAAAAGGCTGCGTAGGGATTCCTACGCAACCTTTTAGCAAAATTATAAAACTTCTTTACTGACCCCCATCTAAATAGACGGACTGATACTCAGAGTAAAAAATGTTGACGAGCTGCTTGCGGAATTGGAAATGCTCGGTGCAACTCGGATGTTGCATAGTCAACGCCAAAGGCGCGGCACGGATGCCGCGCAACTAAGCATTGACTACTACACTGTGTGGTGCGGAAAAAATATTTCGGTCAAGGCTCCTGATCAGCAGCAGGCGGTGCGCTTGAAAACACTTGACGAGGACTACACCATTGAAAGCCTTGCTTCACGAATTTTGTGGAAGGACGTTGGTTCAGGAGGAACACTGCCCAGAGGTCAGCCGTCCGAATTGAGTGAGCGATATATCGCGATAATTTATGATGTGGAGCAACTCGCTCTTAACGGAAGAAAAGCTGCCGTTAAAGCACATAACTTCGCTAATCATAACGGAATTTACGGACGCTTTGCTTTCAAAAAACGAATGGGGCAGTAAAACATCAAGAAAAAAATTCAGCCGCACAAATTGAACTTCGCGCGGCTGAATTTTCCATTTGGGGAACAATAAAACCTAAGAATTCAATTTAAATAACCCTCTCTGTAGGTTACCTTAAATGCCGCGGCGAGGGTTTTGAGCTGCTCGTCGGATATAGTCGTTACAAGCGGCAGATGAGCTATCTTCATATAAATTTCAGCAGCTTTTTCGGCAGTTTCGATAAGTCCGAAAGTTTCGTCAAGGTCAGCGCCCGCACCGTAAATTCCGTGCTGAGACCATACTACGAGACGCGCTGTGTTCATCTTCGCAGCGGTCGCTTCGCCGATTTCATTCGTACCGCAAAGCATCCACGGCAAAACATTTACACCATCCGGGAACACCACAATACATTCCGTACACATCTGCCAGAGTGTGCGCGTAAATTCACGCTCATCAAGGGAATGTACATACGTCATTGCCAGCAGGTTCGCGGGGTGGCAGTGCATTACAACGTGATTTTCTGGATTCACTTCAAGACGCGCGATGTGACTCATAAGGTGTGCGGGAAGTTCGGAAGTGAAGCGCCCTCCGTCCGAGTATCCCCACAACAATTCCGCAGTATCGCCGTTTTTATTTAATCGAAACAAGCCCATATTTTTTGCTGGATCGTACTGCATATTCTTAAAATATTTTCCTGTTCCGGTTACGAGAAAATACTTTCCCGCAAGTTTCGGCGCAGTAAATCCAATGGAGATCTCGCGAAGAATTTTATTTGTATCCAAATACTCCGAAACCTCGTTTTCATCAAGCATAAGGCTAACGTTGCCGCCGTTGCGCTCATCCCAACCGTGAGCGTACATATTTGTGACAGTGCGGATCATTTCCACCATAAACGGCGCTGTCAATATATCTTTCATCTGTTCACCAGAACCTTTCTTTCGTAATCCATTACTGCATCATACCATGCTTTATCCGTGGGAACTCCCTGACGCGCACAGTATTCCTCCCATACGTCGCCAAACGGAAGCGTCTTTACCTCTTCCATAAGCATCATCTTGCCTGTGAAATCGGCGCTGTCCTGCATTTTACGAAGTTCGTCATCGGGCTGAAGAAGCGCCCACAGCAGCGCCTTTTGCGCGTTCCTCGCGCCTATTACCCAAGCCGCCACGCGGTTTATTGACGCGTCGAAGAAATCAAGTCCGATAAGCACTTTATCAAGCGCATTATTGCGGACGATCTCTTTCATAATTTCCTTTAATTCGTCCTCAAAAAGCACGACATGGTCGCTGTCCCAACGCACTCCGCGAGTTACGTGAAGCGGAATTTTATCGAAGAACGCAAGCAGCGCGGGGATTTTATCGGAAACATATTCCGTCGGGTGATAATGTCCGTTGTCGAGCAGATTGTAAACGCCCTCGTGAGAAGCCGCGTAACTCATATAGAACTCATTCGAGCCTACCGTGTAACTCTCCAGACCGACCGCAAAAACCTTGCTTTCAACGCAGTCGATAACATTCGGATAACGCTCCGCAAATATCTTGTCAAGGCTGTCCTTGAGACGCAGGCGAGGTGTTAATCTGTCGGCGGGAATGTCCTTGAATCCGTCAGGGATCCACACA
>CAMWVO010000321.1 GCA_947177695.1 uncultured Clostridia bacterium | reverse complement strand
TTGAAAGGCTGGCGAACTTTTTTGAGTCGGCGGCTTCGCCGCCGAAGTGCTACGACAGTTAGTCTTGTAAATCAAAATTTAATGTTCAAAACACTATTCTCCTCCAAAATTCTCTTTAACCAAATTGTAATTTGTATTTTTACTCAAAATGTGATATACTGTATTTATATTGTGCTTACTAATTTTTGTGAGGTAAAGTTATGACAGATCAGGAAATAAAAAATGAAATCATTCCCATTGCAAAGGGAATTACAGACGAAGTGAAAAAAGCCGTTATCGGCAAGGACGAAATAATCGTCAAGTCCCTGCTGGCAATAATCGCGGGGGGACATATCCTGCTGGACGATATCCCCGGTGTGGGAAAAACCACCCTTGCCCTTGCGTTCTCCAAGGCGATGTCCCTGGACTACAAGCGTATGCAGTTTACCCCCGACGTGCTTCCTGCCGACGTTACGGGCTTTACGGTTTACAACAAGCGTACCGACAGTTTCGATTACAAGCCGGGTGCGGCTTTGTGCAGCCTTTTTCTTGCGGACGAGATAAACCGTACCTCCAGCAAGACCCAGAGCGCGCTCCTTGAAGCCATGGAGGAAGGCTCTGTCACGGTGGACGGCGTTACTCACCCGCTTCCCAAGCCCTTTGTGGTCATCGCTACCCAGAACCCTATCGGCTCGGTTGGTACACAAATGCTGCCCGATTCCCAGCTTGACAGGTTTATCGTCAGACTCACAATGGGCTATCCCGATCTGGAAAGCGAGATAGCGATACTGAAATCCAAAGGCTCTGCAAAGACTGCTGACACAATAGTCCCCGCCGCAGAGGCAAAGGACGTGCTTATGCTGATAAGCGCAGCCGAGGAAGTCTTTATAGACGATCGGGTGTACAAATATCTCGCCTCCATTGCGGCGGCGACACGTACTCACCCGCAGGTAAAGCTGGGTCTCAGCCCCCGCGGTACGGTCGCTCTTACGTCCATGGCAAGAGCCGCAGCTCTTATGAGAGGACGAAGCTACGTTATTCCCGACGATGTTAAGTATATCCTGAAAGACGTTGCAGAACACCGTATTATCCTGAGCGCAAAAGCGAAAGCCGCGGGAGCGTCCGTATCGGACGTTCTGCGGGACATAAGCGCCCGTACTCCCGCTCCGTCAATACGCTGACAAATCTGTCCGAAAGGAATTGCAATGAGGCTCGTTTATATTATAATTACCGCGCTTTCGGCGGTTTTCTATGTGCTTTACAAGGGCGATCTTTCCTTTTACCTGCTGGCGTTCCTGCTTGTGCTGCCGATAGTTCTGTACATCGCTCTTGCGGTCGGCTCGGCGTTCCTTAAAATAAGGGTGTACTGCGACTCACCCGTCACGGAGCGGGGCAAAGCCGCGGCGATTAAAATAAGCGTATACAACCGCTCGCCGCTGCCTGTGTCCTCCTGCTCGGTAAAGATACGCTACAAGGTGTCCGCGCCTTTCGAGGAGGAACTGCCTTTCACCCATACGGCGGCTGTACCGCTGGGCGGACGGACAAGCGAAACGGTGTCGCTGAATTTCCTGCCCAAGCACTGCGGCGCGATATCGGTCTCAATAAAGAGCGTCCGTCTGCGCGACCTTATGGGCTTGACCTCAGTGCGGAAAAAGATCGGCTTCAGCACGCAGATAACTGTTCTGCCCGCCGTTCTGCCTGTTTCGGCGTCCATCGAGAGCAATTACGTCTACAATGCGGAGAGCAATGTTTTCTCACGCGAAAAGCCGGGAGACGACCCGTCGGAAATATTCATGCTCAGAGAGTACCGCGACGGCGACAGGCATAATCTGATACACTGGAAGCTAAGCGGCAGAAGTGAAAACTTTATCGTAAGAGAGCTTTCCAAACCCGTGGGCAGCAGGATACTTATAGCCGCCGACACGGGAAGCTGCCGTTCTGCGGAGGGCGCAGACAGAGTCCTCGACGCGGCGTTCTCGCTTTCCTGCTCTCTTGCGGAAAGAGGGATCGTGCATACTCTTGTGCTTCCCTGCACCGGCTGCTGTCTCCGCACAGCCGAGATGTCCGACGCGGACGCGTTTTACGCCGAGGCCGCGGAGGTTTCCCGCAGCATAAAGGATCTTGAATGGAAAAGCAGTATCGCTTATATTATTGAAATTTCCGACAGCGCCTATATCGTCAACAACGGCTTTTCAAGGGTGATAGCCGTCTCTGAGCGTGACGGGGGAGCATATGCGGACGAGCTTTCCTCAGTCTGCGGAGAAGCCCGTCTGACCGTGATATGCACCTCTCCCCGCTCCCTTGACGAGGAGACGGACAAGGAGTCCTCCGAAACGGAATTTATTTACGCAGACGCGGAAAAGCTAAGCTCGGATGACTTCGGATATCTTGGCGGTACAGACGCCGCTCGGTAGCAGTCTATTATTAAAATAAAAAGAAAGGAGCGCAGGCATGAAAGCGGAACGCCGTCCGTCAGCCGTTATATCGGCAAGCATTCACGCGGACAAAAAGCTTGGCGGAACAAAATTTGCCAACCTCTCGGACTTTGCTCCGATCGTTATAAAATTCATACTGGCATTATGCGGCTGTATCGGCTCGGCTATGACGTTCCTTACCTGTCTTAATCCGGGAATGAGCCTGTCCCTTACTGCGGCGGCGGCAGCTGTGCTGTGTCTGGTATTCACTTTTATTTTCAGTCTGAAAGAAAAGCTTTTCCGCATAATATCGCTGCTTGCGGCTGCTGCGCTGATAATTGTCACGTATAGCTTCAGGTACGAAATATGCGCGGGCTTTGCTTCTTACCTTAACATATTTTTCTCCGTGATACGGGAGGAGTACCAATTCGAGCCGTTTATACAGATCGCCGAGCCTGAGCTTGCGGAATACCATATACGCGTGTTTTCCCTCTTTGCGGACTGTGCTATGTGCGCGTTTGCCTGCCATTCGGCGGTTCGAGGAAACTCCGCGTCGGGGGTCTGTCTTTCCACCTGTATGCCTGTGTTTGCCGTGCTTATGTTTGGTCTTGAGCCGAACCTGGCAGCGTTCTTTGCGGTAGTAGTCTGCTGGACGGCTATGTTCGCTCTGGAATCCAACGCGGCGGAAGCAATTTCCGATCCCCGCTGCAAAAAATATTCCTCATACTGCGGCTTCTGTACTGCAGTGATAGCCGCGCTGTGCATAGCGGCTCTGCCGAAGGTTTCCAAAATGTTCGGCTATGAGCGTCCCGAAAAGCTGAACATCATGTACGATGAGGCTGTGGACTACATCAGCGGCGGAGGCGTACAGCAGGTCATCGAGGAGATAGTCACCATAGCCACCAGAAACGTTACCCCCACGGGAGCGATAAACCACGGAAAGCTGGGCGAATTTGACGAGATATCCTCTGTCTCTTAAACCCATCTCCGAGCCCACGAGACCTCTCTACATCTCGTATGCCG
>CAMWVO010000320.1 GCA_947177695.1 uncultured Clostridia bacterium | reverse complement strand
TTTTCTCGCCGTTGAAATGCTCAAACCTGCTCATGACAATTTTTTTATTGCTTTCCACGTATTCGGAATTTTCCTGAGCCTCCGTATATTTTAAGGCGGCGTTATTCCATTGAGTTATTGTATCTTTCATTTTATACCTCATCTAAGTTCTTTATAATACGGACAAATATCCTCATAATGCCCGTCTTTCATTCGGAAGCCCTTAGGGATAGTCCCCAGCTGCTTAAATCCCAGCCGCTCGTAAATACTGCGAGCATGGGAGTTTGTTGCGACTACAGCGTTGAACTGCAAAATTCTGAACCCGCACCGTTTTCCCTGAACAAGACAGTCCTCCACAAGCTTCCTGCCGATATGATAGCCGCGGAAAGCCTTTTTTACCGCAAAGCTTGCGTTGCAGATATGCCCGCACCGTCCCACATTGTTGGGGTGGAGAATGTACAGACCCATGACCTCCTGCCTGTCAATGTCGAACGCAACTCCGCAGTAACTCTGCTCCCTGAAAAAGTTTGCGCCCGTGGTCTCATTCAAAAACTCCTCCTGCGGGAAAGCTATGCCCTCCTCTACGACCTCGTTCCAGATCTCTATCATTTCGGGCAGATATTTTCCTATGTAGTTTCTTATTTCGATTTGCATAAATGTTCCTCCAAATATTTTTTTATTTCTTCCGCAGTCAGTTTCCTGACCTCGGTATTTTGGTACTCTTTGTACTCCCCGACCTCAAACAGCGGGGTCATTTTTTCGCAGGACTTATCCGTGTTCTTTTTCAGAAAAGCGTTCAGGTCGGAAATATCCGCAAAAATCTTGTAAGACTTCCTGCCGCCCTTGCCTGTTATCTCGTAGATACCGCAGGATTTTTTCATTGTAAAGTCCGCCGTCCGCAGATAAAGCATTGCAGTTTCAAGGGACTTGAACGGGAAATTCCACCTCTGCAAGCCGCGGACTTTATCCCTCTCAATACAGATACACCTGCCGCAAGTCCCGCATATGTACTGGGTGTGATTTTTAAGGCAGTCCTCCGCTTTCAGCAGCGGAGTTATCCTGCTTTTTTCAGAATAACATTCGGGACACATTTTCATACACCTCTTTGCTTTTTTTGCAGCTTTTTTGAAAGCTTATTGACAGGTTTTTCTTTTTTCCGCACTCTTTCCCCGCGTTTTTCCGAAATAAAAACGTAGTAGCCGTTTATTTCGCGTACCATTACACCGCCCAAAACTGAAGTAAGCTTGTTTTTATACCAATCAAGTCTTTTTGTAACCATTATCATTTTTCCGCCTACCGCCAATTTTTTAAATCCAACTTCAATAAAATGCTTCGGCACGGAAAAATCCGCATGATACGGAGGATTTGATAAGATCAAAGTAAAATCATTATCGGGTATTTCGGAAAAACCGTCGCTCACTTTAATGTCTATGTTTGGCACTCCGTTAAGCTCTGCGTTTATTTTTGCCTGCTTCACCGCACTTTCGGAAATATCACACATTGTAACGCTTTCCTGACCTATCAGCTTGGCTGCCAGTATTCCCACAACACCGTATCCGCAGCCCATATCCAATACTTTATCGCTCGGTAAAAAATCCACCGCGGACAGCATAGCCAACGTCCCAACGTCAATGTTATTGGAAGAAAAGTTGGACGGGTCTGTTTCAAATTTTAAGCTCACATTTTTTATTTCTGCTGAAATCATACTGCACCTCGCTCTGTGTCAAACATTCTTTTTAAAAATATTATCGTTACTTTCAATTCTTTTCATTGCAAGCTTTAAAATGTTTTCGCACCATAGCTGCGTTTTTTCTATGTCAGAGCATAGCTCCGAAACAATGTCATTCCCCTCTTTTACCGCCCTTTGGTACTGCTCTTCGGAAAGCTCCCCCGACTTGTAAGCCGCGTCCAGTTCGTCGCGGTCGTCTATGGAAACATCTCCCTCAACATCAAATACCACATCTAGATACTGATCTGTGAAATAGGCGACTCCGTCCTCGTCATATCCCCAGTTGTCGATAACATCAACATACCATATCGAAACCGATTTTGAATACTTTACGCCTTGGACTGTCCGGGATTCGGGGAGAAATTTTGCTGTTATTGCCCGATACTGGTTATCAGGAATTAACTGTAACCAAACCATTCCTTTACCGCATACGGGAATTTTCCCCGCTTTAGGCTTTTCCCAAAAGAAGTAATCCCCCGCCACTAATTCTATTATGCTGACAAGGCCGTGAAAATCCTCCGTGTCCATTCGCATCTGATAATACGGAAATCCCTGAAAGCCCCATTTTTTGTCCCTGTCCAGACGTTTTTTGGTCATATTGTATCTCTCCCTTTAAGATTTTTCATTTTATCCTTTTCCCTCCGAAAGCGTGTATCGTCCGCGTCCCTTTTTTCACCCGACCGTGGTGCGGGACGCCCTTTGGTACAAGCAGTTCGTCCCCCGAATGTAAAATATGCTCCTCGCCGTCAAAAATCTCCGTGTATTCTCCCGATACACAAAAAACGTATTCGTCAAATTCGTGGACGTTTTCCTTTGACTCCCTGTCGGCATAATAAGTCCAGAACGCTATCTGACCGCCGTCCGCACCCTCGTAATAATAACCGTCAATATCCTCCGTGTTCTGCTGGCTTTTGTCAATGTGATTTAATTTACTTTTCATAAATTCTGGGAAATCTTTCATAGCAAAATCTCCTTTTTAATTTGTAATTCAAAATGTTTTTTCTATAATTCCATAAACCTTTTCGGACCAATCCCAAATATCCTTGCAATCATTTTCAATGTACATAACCCTGTCTTTTAAATCAACAGGTATACTATACTCAATTTTACTCTTTAACTCCGTAGGAATAACAATTCTATGCACCCAATCGCTGAGTTTTATCTCATCTTTGACCTTTACAGGCAATACGCCGTCAAACGTTGCTTTTGGGTGTTTTACCAATTCATCATACTTAAAATAAAATCTGACCCCCGGAGTAAAATAAACGCTCAGATCATCTTCATTCGGAAAACGGTTTAACGCACGCTCCATGACCAATCTGTCTCCTGCCTGACAATTTCCCCACGCAAACATTATATATTCAAAATAATCGGCAGGATCGTTTGCAGCATTTCTTTTCTCGCACATTAACTGTTCAGCAGGCAAATTCCTTGCCTTTACCGCCGACAAAAGCTTTCCGCACTCAAAAATTTTTATTGCATTTTCCGCCGAAGAAGTATGACATACATACTTGGTAACACACCCTTTTCGGTACGGACACGCTGTACATTCCGTCAGCAATTCGGGACGCGGCGTATTTAAATAGCTTTTATTCCTGATTTTTGATTTTATCAGGTCAAGCAAACTGCTGTCCTCACATTCTATTTTACATTCTCTGCCGTATTTATTTTCATATTCTATAAACTCAATAATTGTCCTTATCTCCCAGTCGGATAT
>CAMWVO010000319.1 GCA_947177695.1 uncultured Clostridia bacterium | reverse complement strand
CCCGCAGCCATAGCCGAGACGGGAAGTCCCTCCCCGAAGTAGAAATGGGTTCCGTGGGCTTCGTCCCCAATGCCCGCCATTCCGTGAGAATGGGCGATATCGGTTATCCTCCTTAAATCCGAGCATATTCCGTAATATGTAGGATTATTCACAAAGACCGCTTTTGCGTCGGGATTTTCCTCAATGGCTTTTTCCACGTCCTCCGCGCTCATTCCGAGAGGTATTCCGAGACGCTCGTTCACTCCCGGATTGACGTATACAGGCACCGCTCCGCTCAGGATAAGGGAGTTTATGGCGCTCCTGTGGACGTTCCGCGGCATGATTATTTTCTCACCCGCGCTGCATACGGTCATCGCCATAGACTGAACCGCAGAGGTAGTCCCTCCCACCATAAAAAAGCAGTAAGCCGCTCCGAACGCCTCCGCCGCCAGTTCCTCGGCTTCCTTGATGACCGAGGTGGGGTGACAGAGATTATCCAGCGGCTTCATTGAATTTACGTCCACGGCAAGGCAGTCCTTGCCGAGAAAGCGGGTAAGCTCGGGATTTCCCTTGCCGTGCTTGTGTCCGGGAACGTCAAAGGGAACCACCCTTGCGTCCCGATATTTCATAAGCGCCTCGTAGACAGGCGCTTTGTGCTGATCGTGCATAGCTTTTAAGCTCCGACCGTGCGGAGCGTTCCTCCTTTCGCGGGGGTATGAAATCCTGATCTGCAATTAAAACCGTATGCAAAAAATCTGCGCAAAAACCGTAAATGCAAATTTTCGCTTGATTTTTTGCACGGTTTTTTATTGTATATCAGGATTAAAACTATTCGTCGGAGGCGTTCATGTCCTTTATCCATTCGTCCCTTGCCGACTGATATTCGTAAAAGCTTTTGCCGTCGAAGGAAACGGCGTACATACCCGAAAGCCTGTCGGCGTTTTCGCCCTCCTGAGTTCTCCATGAAAATGCGTACACATTTTCTCCGTCAATGTCCATAATATGGCTTTCCGACAGGAAATCCTTTTCTCCGAAGCCCTTGTCGGAAAGATATTCTGTCAGGAGACTTTCGGCGGCTTCCACAGAGATACCCGCCTCCTTGCCGTTATCGCCGCAGGACGAAAAGGCTGTCACAGCGATACATACCAGTAAAACCGCAATAATTTTAAGTGTTGTTACTTTCATAATTCCGGCACCTCTCATAAAATATTTTTGCGGGGAAAATCATAAAATCAAAAGCATATCAATAAATATTCATTCCGCTGAATATTTCTATCATTTCGCGTCTGAGGGAATCGTTTATCGCCAGACGGGTCTTTGGAGCAAGCTCGTAGGTATCTGTGTTGAAAAGGTAGTTCTGTAAAAATATCTCCTTGATCATCATCTTTGTATGGAAGATATTGGACTGATAAACGTTCACGTCCACCGCGTCGTACCGCTCCAGCGTGTCCTTTGCGATGTAGTCCTGAATGGAAGTGATGTCGTGGTCGATAAAGAGCTTTTTGCCGTGCTCGTCTCGGGTAAAGCCCCTTACGCGGTAGTCTATGGTGATGATGTCCGAATCAAAGCTGCCGATAAGGTAGTCCAGCGATTTGAGCGGGGTGATCTTTCCGCAGGTGGCAACGTCTATATCCACCCGAAATGTGGTTATCTCGTTGTCGGGGTGGAACTCGGGATAGGTATGCACCGTAAGATGGCTCTTGTCCAGATGCCCTGCAATGCTCTGCTTTTCCGCAGGAGCGACCCTCATATTGCAGGACTCGTCGATATCCTCCGCGTCAAGATGATCCTCCGAGACCAGAAGCGTAGCCGAAGCCCCCTGCGGCTCGTAATCCTGCTTGGAAATATTCAGAACGTGCGCCCCTATCATTTCCGTAACGTCACACAGTATCTTTGTCAGACGGTCGGAGTTATACTGCTCGTCGATATATTTTATATAATCCCGCTGCTCTCTTTCGCTTTTGGCGTAGCAGATATCGTAGATATTGAAGCTGAGAGTTTTGGTAAGATTATTGAACCCGTAAAGCTTGAGCTTGTTGTTCAACCCTATCATCACGTTCCTTTCTCTTTCCCGGAAAAAATTGTATATTCCGCAGATATACACAAATATACACTTTGAATAATACGCTAAAATCCCCGAAATGTCAATAGATTTACGCAAATTTCTTTTGCGGTTATTTGAAATCTTTGAAATTCCCCCGAATACTCGCAAAATCTCGCGTATTCTCTGTAAGGTAAATTTTACCTATTCTTTGCGTACCACCGCTTAACAACGTCCTCAGCCTTTTTTCCCACAATGGAAAAACCCATTTCGGGACTGTGCTGGGGCAGCTTTGTGTACCAGTCCCACCAGAAAAATCCTCCGAACCAGGGCTCGTCCCACATAACGGTCATGCAGGACTCGTAGAAATTCGCCTGCTCGTCCTCGTCGTAGGGGAACTCCTTATGGCTGAAATCGTAGGGCATCATGGCGCAGCCCCTTGCGCTGCGGCAGCCTATCTCCATAAAGATTATCTGCTTTCCGCCGTTTAAGCGGGAAAGCTCCGCAAGCTTTGCCTTTTCCTTTTCCCATTCGGCGCACATATTTTCCATGCTGTCTCCGGGGACTTTTCCCACGCCGTAGTATGCCGACGTGCCTATGTAGTCAAGGGCGTCCCACCACTTGACGCCGAACTCCTTGCCGTGGTTGGTGTTGTAGACCAGCGGACCGTGATAAAGCTTCCGCACCTCGGCAATGGCTTTCCGCCAGTAATCCTCCTTAGCCTCCGTGCCGAGCATTTCGCAGCCCACGCAGAACATCTCGCAGCCCGTGTCCTCGGCTATCTCCGCATAGTGGCACAGGAACGCGGTGTAGCTGTCAAACCATTCTTTCCAGTAATCCTTGTCGCCTATCTCCCGTTCGGGGAAGAAAATATTCGCTCTCCATACGCCGTCTGCGCAGTTGACCATAGGCTTCATGCACACCTTTAAGCCAAGGGAATGAAGCTTTTCCACCGCGGCGGAAACGTCCTTGTCGGTAACGGTATAGCGGTAATCGGGACGTATCAGCGTGGAGCTGAACGAGTCCTGTAAAACGGTAAAGGCAAGGGCAGCCCAGTCCCCGCCCAAAGCGGCGAGACGCTCCATTGAAGCCGCCGCCTCGGGAGTGCGGTATGCGCCCCGTCTGCCGTCAAATCCATAAGTAAAGCCTTTTATAAACATACTGTAACGTCCTCTCAAAATTTGATAAGTCTGCTTGATAAGCCTGCGGACGGGCAGCGCCGCCGTGTCCGCCCTTGTATTATACCATATATAAAATCAAATTTCAAGGCGACGTATGCTGATTTCACGGAAATTGATTTTGCGTTTATAAATATAAATTTTGATTTACAAGACTAACTATCGGAACGCTCATGCGGCGCAGCCGCCGACTAAAGCTGGTCGAGCTGAGCCCAGCTCGCAGAAGTCCA
>CAMWVO010000318.1 GCA_947177695.1 uncultured Clostridia bacterium | reverse complement strand
GCCAAATTCTGGTTTCTATTGCCTGCTACGTGGGTGAAACCGTTGTCCGTCTTTACGGCGGAAAATGGGACATTGATGATGACGACCCGAATGGCTATGTAAGCGCGACGGTTACGCTTGATAACGGTACGGTCGTTGTTCCGATGCAGATAGTCTTGAACAGATTCCAAAAAGGTAGCGAGGACAGCATATATGATTATGTCTGCGGGCTTTCGCAAGATAAACCGGAACTTACCCTGACGCCGTATAAGGATATTCACAGGGCGGCATTACAGGCGTTTGAAAGGTCGGGCTACAAGGTTGACCATTCCATTGAAAGCCTGAAAGAGATGGATAGGTTTATTGACGAGCAAAGCGGAAGAGACGGCATGATCTCGCTGAACAGCGGCGCAATTTTGTTTTCTGTCGGCTGCTACATCGGGGCGGTTGTTACCAGACTTTACGGCGGTGAGTGGATCACTGACGATAACGACACGCTGAATGAAAAGATAAAGCTTGATAACGGTACGGAAATTTTCTTAATGCAGATAGTCTTGAACAGATACCGGAACGGCAGCGAGGACAGCATATATGATAAGGTTTGTGAGCTTTTACCCGATAAAACAAAATTGTAAAAATAACCTATCTAAGGGGGCGTAAAAACATGGAACTCTGGGACGTTTACGACGAAAACCGCATTAAGACGGGGCGCACTCTTGAGCGCGGAAAGCCCGAAGAAGTCCGAAAGGGCGAATACCGCATGGTCGTACACGTATGCATTTTCAACAGCAAGGGGGAAATGCTTATACAGCAGCGGCAGCCGTTCAAGCGCAGCTGGAGCGGCAAGTGGGACTTGACGGTCGGCGGCAGCGCGGTCAGCGGAGATACCAGCGTTTCCGCGGCTGTAAGGGAGACCTCCGAGGAAGTGGGCGTACAGCTTGCTCCCGATGAACTGCGGCGTGTGCTTACGATACAGACAGAACGCGTTTTCGACGACATTTACGTTGTGCAAAAGGACTTGGACGAGACCGCTCTTAAATTGCAGTATGAAGAAGTAGCGCAGGTGAAGTGGGCTTCTGCAGACGAGATAAAGGCTATGATACGCGAGAAAATATTTATCCCATATCACGAGTCGCTTATAGACCTGATTTTCTTTATTAGGAATCACGACGGCACAAGGACTGAACAGGACAAAACGGAAATATAAAGGCTGAGCTTTTACTCATGCCGCCGTTTATGGTACGAAATCCCGGTACTCTCCCGAGACGGAAAACAGCTTAGACGTACGAAACAGTAACAGGCTGAAAGGAATGGTCACAATAGATAAACACGACGTAAACCAATACAGTCCGCTGACCCTTGCTTTTCTTGGGGACGCGGTCTACGAACGGCTTGTGCGGGAGAGGCTTGTGCTTACGGCGAATATGCCCGTGAAAAAGCTTCATTCCGAGGCAGTGGAGCGCGTCCGCGCGGCGTATCAGTCGCGGGCTGTGGACGTGATAACGCCGCTTCTCACCGAGGAGGAGGAAACCGTCCTGAAACGGGGACGGAACGCGGTGGGCAACACCGTGCCGAAAAGCTCCAATCCCGTGGAGTACAGGCGTGCCACCGCTCTGGAGACCCTGTTCGGATATTTGCAGCTTACGGAAAATTTTGAAAGAATGGTTGAATTATTCGATATAATATGGTATAATACGGAGTTGTGAACTTAAATCTTTGACGAAAGGACGGTTCTGCGTGAATTACGAGGGAGTTAACATGATAACCTGCGGCTTCGGGAACTGCTATGTTGTCCGCGGCAAGCGCGGGGATATCCTCATAGACACCTGCACAAAGGAATACCGCAATGAGATCGAAACTTGGCTTCATAACTACGATATCAAGATGATCGTCCTTACTCACGGTCATAACGACCATATCGGCAACGCGGCGTACTTCTCCAAGCTTTACGGCGCTGACATTGCCATGTGCGTTTACGACATGAAGCTTGCACGCGACAACGGTTTACATAAGCTTTACAGCATCGGGGCGGCGGGAAAAATCCTTGCGGCGGCTTCAATGGCTCCGAAAACGCTGCGGAAGTCCCGCGCGGAAAGCTTTGGAATAGATATTTTCCTTGACGACGGAATGGCGCTGGGCGAAGACTTCGGCGCGGACTGTACTGCGGTAAAGCTTGACGGTCACACGAAAGGCTCTTTCGGGGTACTCTGCGGCGGCGACCTTTATGTGGGCGATGCGGCTATGAACTTTATCAGACCCTCTTTCCCGCTGATATGCGAAAGTCCCAAGGCGGCAAGAGCATCGCTGAACAGGATACGCGGGCTTAAACCGAAAAGGATATTTTTCGGTCACGGAAAGCCGATCGAGGCGGGTACGGAGGAGTACCGCAAAATGTTTATCGGGTAGTCAAAGGACTGCTTTCATAATATCTATATAACTATAATTAAGGAGAGAATTTTTATGTCAGGACATTCCAAATGGAATAACATCAAAAGAAAGAAAGAAGCCACCGACGGCGCAAAAGCCAAGATCTTCACCAAGATCGGACGCGAGATCACCGTATGCGTTAAAGAGGGCGGCGCTGACCCCAACAACAACGCCAAGCTCCGCGACCTTATCGCAAAGGCTAAGGCGAACAACGTCCCCAACGACAACATTGACCGCGTTATCAAAAAAGCTGCGGGCGGCGGGGACAAGACCAACTATGAAGCCAACGTTTACGAGGGCTACGGTCCAAATGGCGTTGCGGTTATCGTTGAGACCCTGACGGACAACAAAAACCGTACTGCGGGCGATATCCGTCACTATTTTGACAAGTTCGGCGGAAATCTGGGTACTACGGGCTGTGTTTCGTTCATGTTCACAAGCAAGGGCATTATTGCCGCCGAAGCAAACGGTCTGGACGAGGACAAGGTAATGGAGGACGTTTTCGATCTGGGCGCGTCCGACTTTTCCATGGAGGACGACATTATTGAGATCGAGACCGAACCAAGCGATTTTGCCGCGGTACGTGACGGCCTTACCGAAAAGGGCTACAAGCTTATTTCGGCGGACATTGAGATGATACCGTCCACCTATACGGCGCTTACCGACGAGGAGTCCATCAAGAAGATGAATCTGCTGCTTGAACATCTTGAGGACAACGATGACGTGCAGAATGTGTATCATAACTGGGATATGCCCGACGAGGACGAAGAGGAATAAAGTTGATTTAAACCGTCTGCGGAGATTTTCCGCGGACGGTTTTTGTTTTCAGTTGTTGTTTTCTAAAATAAATTTTGATTTACAAGACTAACTATCGTAGCACTTCGGCGGCGAAGCCGCCGACTCAAAAAAGTTCGCCAGCCTTTCAAGGCTGCGAGTTTCCAAAGGGCAGAGCCCTTTGGTCGCCGTCCGCAGACGGCGAAATCCCCTCCCCGCGCCCGCAGGCGCATTCCTCCAAAACGGAGCAGGAGGT
>CAMWVO010000317.1 GCA_947177695.1 uncultured Clostridia bacterium | reverse complement strand
ACGGCAGCCAAGAAAAAGGAAGTAAAGCCGCTTTCCCCAAGCAGAAGTCAGGCGTACTTTCAGAATGATGAATTTTCCGTTACGGCGGAGCTTACGGCGCTACAATCGTCGCTTTATTATCCCGATATTTTACACGACATGGGAATAAATCCGGAACTGTTTGTGGTCACAGTCACGGTAAAGGCGAAAAACATGACGGAGGAGGAAAAATCCTTTGACGTATCGAAATTTACGCTTCCCGATTTGATTTCGTACGGCGATGAAAGCGGACAATTCAAGGACATAAAGCCGGGGAAATCGGAGATAGGGGAACTGCGTTTCCTATGCTCTCTGGAGCAGGCTGCGGCAATAGACGGCATACTTTACGGCGGGGAGTATCTTGAAGAGGGCGATGATTTTTACCCCGAGGAATTTGATGAAATCATTGACATACAGAGTGCGGACGATGTTGCGGAGTACTTTTACAGGACTCACGTTTTTCACGCTTATAAGGGATATTTTGAGGTCGCAGCCACGCCCACCACATATGAAATGCACCATTTAAGGGGCATAAAGGACGGCGAAAAAAATTACCTTGCGGTCTCTTTCACGGCGTATAACAGAAGCGATTATGCACAGCTTATCGAGCCGTCCTGCTTTATAATTTTCTGCTGCGGCTACAAGGGCGAGGCGGAAATTGTTGAACGTCAGACTGTCCATAGACCAAACGGAGGATACAGCGTTGTATATAACGAGCCGAAATTAGAGGGACTTGAACCGCTTTATATCAGCGTTGACGAAAGTCTTGTGTATGCTCCCGCAGAGGCGGGTGTCAAGCTTGACGGAGTGGGGACTGTCTATGAATTGCCCGAATATATCTGCATGACACCCGAAAATCCGACGGAATTTACAATAATCTACGACTTAAAGAATTATTCCAGAGCAAGATTTCTTTCCTTTAACGGCAGTCACGGCGGGGAGAAATATTACAGCGCCTTGTATGAAAATGGCTACGGCTTTTTTGACTGGGACGTGTGGAAAAAAGATTATGTTGATAAAACGGCGGATTAAATAGGAATTTTTTTCAATGAAAATCAACGGAGGGCGTTATGAAAAAACGGGAGGAAGATCGCATTGAAACGTAAGGTCATGATCACGATAATTGCAATAATATCGGCGTTTACTCTTTGCGGGTGTGAAAATGAAAGCGTCCCCGCCGAAGTTACAGGCGCAGACGTTTCGGAAACCGCGGCTGTTTCAGCAACTGTTCCCGAAAGCTCCGGGACGGCGTCGGAGCGGGCTTCAGTCAGCTTTGCGCCTGCGGAGACCGAGCCCGAAAAAACGGAAGCAGCGTCCTCAGAAACGACGGAAGCGGCAGTCATTGCCGAAAATCAGCTTGACTACAGCGGCAGGGATTTTTATCTGCTCATGGAATTTACGGGAGCTGAGTCGCTGCAATATTATCCGCGTGCGGTAAAGCTTCCAAATTACCGCGATGATGATTTTGTTATCCACTCAAAATTTACGATAACAAATTTATCCGAAAAAAGCTTTGATTTTATTCCGCAGAAAATTACGCTGTACGGCAGCAACAATCGCGACAGCGGCTTCATGATCCCGATAAACGCGCGCGATACGGGACTTGCGGCTTCGGACGGTTACTATACCGTTGAAGCTGGCGAAACGGTAAGCTTTGACGTTGATTTTGTGGGAGACGAGGTATGCGTCGATTATGCATACAAGATAATGTATAAAGCCGTGGGCTTTCGTGAACCCAACAATGTTGACCCCAATGAGCTTAACAACGTTTCGGCAGCGGAATTTGAGATCACAAAGCGAAGCGCGGTAAAAAATGCGGTCAGAGCGGGTAAGGATTTTCAGAAAGAAAAAAGCTCCTCCCCGTCGGAGCTTGTCCCAAGGGAGGGAGAATATTCCGTTCTGACGCATAAAAATTCCTTTTGCTTTACGGCAGAGCCTGTTTCGGACGGAAAATACATAAAGGTCGCATTAAGGGTACAGTGTCTTACGGGAGAACCCGAAATTTTCAATCCCCTCAGGTTCAGGCTTTACAGAACGGCAGATAAATATTCCTACGCTTACAGATGGGAGTTTGACATACTGCTTGCGGGAGGGAAAAACCCTGAGGTAAAAAACGATCTGGAGGGCGTGAGCGGGACTCTTTACGATACTCCGTGGGAACTTGCCGTGCGGTCGGACGGGTCGGCGGAATACACGATGTATTTTCAATCTTCAACCTATGAACCGAGCGAATACTATAAATTCTGCTATGACGGCGAAAAGGGCGACGACGTATTTGAATGCATAATAAATATGGAGTAAAGGAGGATATTCAATGATAGAGATATCAAATGTTTCGATGATATTTGAAAACAGAAGCCAGCCGAATTTTAATGCCCGAAAACTTATTCCGTTTTCGGCGCGGGGGACTGAAAAGCCGTCGGGCACAGCAGTACCGTCCGCTGCCGCAGGATATGCCGCACCGTTCGTAAGCGGCAGTCCCGAAAAGATATTCAGCGGCGTACCGGAGGAGACCGTCAATAACAGGGGAATCGGATCAAAGCACAGGGAAAAGGCTCTTGACAATGTTTCGCTTGTAATTCCCGACAGCTGCATATACGGCTTTCTCGGTTCAAACGGGGCGGGCAAATCCACGCTTATGCGTATGATATGCGGCGTCTACAGGACGGACGAGGGCAGCATAAAAATAGACGGACAGGAGGTCTTTGACAACTCGGAAGCAAAGAGCAGCGTTTTTTTCGTCAATGATGAAACTATTGAATACACGGGCTTTACCCTTGAATCGCTTATGATGTACTATCGAAATTATTATCCCGCCACATTTGATACGGGAAAATTCAAGCGTCTTGCTACGGTTCTGGGTCTGCCGCTGAACAGTCCGCTTTCGACCTTTTCAAAGGGTATGAAGCGGCAGTCCGTAGTTATCATCGGACTTGCAAGCTGTGCAAAATATCTTATGCTGGACGAGGCTTTTGACGGTCTTGACCCTGCAATGAGAGCCATGGTAAAAAATATTATCCTTGACGAGATACGCGGCAGAAACGCTACCCTTATCGTATCCTCCCATAACGTACACGAGATCGGCGAGCTGTGCGACAGGGCAATGCTTATCCACAACGGAAAAATTATTTTTTCCGACGAGCTTGAAAATATCAGAGGACGCTTTGTAAAATATCAGCTTGCAAGCCTTGACCATACCATTACGCAGGAAGAAATATCCGCAGTCGGGCTTGATACCGTACAGTACAAGGCTGTGGGAAAGGTCGTGCAGATAATTGTAAAGGGCAGCAGCGATACGTACGAAAAAGTGTCGGCTGTCGGAGCAGACCTTGCCGAACAGATACCCCTGACCCTTGAGGAAATTTTTATTTACGAAATGGATACAAACGGGTACAGGCTTTAATCCTAATAACTAATTAAAAG
>CAMWVO010000316.1 GCA_947177695.1 uncultured Clostridia bacterium | reverse complement strand
ACCGAGATCTACACGCGTAAGATCGTCGGCAGCGTCAGATGTGTATAATAGAAAGATTTACATATTGACCTTTGACGACGGGCTTTACCCCGAAAGACTGAAGTCCATCTACAATCCGCCTGCGGTACTGTTCTGCCGCGGCGATATGGGCTGCCTCGAAAGCGATTTCAGCATTTCGGTGGTGGGTACGAGAAAGCCCTCCGACTACAGCGTAAGGGTAACAGCCGCGCTGGTTCGGGAGCTTTGCAGCTTCGGGATAACCATTGTAAGCGGCTTTGCGGTGGGTATAGACATTACCGCAAATCTGTCCGCGGCAAGGTGCGGAGGAAAAACAATCGCTGTCCTCGGCTGCGGTCTTGACAGGGATTACCCAAAGGAGAACGTTCAGTACCGAAGTGAGATCGAAGCAAACGGTCTGTTCATTTCGGAGTATTACCCGCTTGCGGGAGGAACGAGAGCTTCGTTTCCCGCAAGGAACAGGATACTTTCGGGACTGTCTCTCGGCACGATCGTGTCCGAAGCCGCCGTTAAGAGCGGCGCGCTTATCACAGCAAACCTTGCGCTCAGTCAGGGCAAGGACGTATTCGCTCTTGCTCCCCACGATCTGTTCGACAAACGGTACGGAGGGAACGTTGCTCTCATAAGGGACGGCGCGGCTTGTCTGTGCGGCGTGAAAGACATTCTGTATGAATATTACGAAAATTACGGACATAAAATAGCAAATGCAAGCTCGGCTATGGCGGCGCTGTTTCCTGATGGAAACAACAGCAGCGCTTACAAGCAGGCTTCGCGTATCGACCCGCTTGCGGAGGATACCAAAGAGTACGCAAACGAAAATGCCGAAACCGGTATTCCCGCGCAGGAGTACGATGCTTCAACGTTGGAAGGTGATGAAGCAAAGGTCTACGGTCTGCTTAAAGAGGCGGGAAAACCGCTTCTTGCGGACGAGCTTGCGGAAATGTGCGGAATGGATATTTCCGATATGCTCATGCTCCTGACCGATCTGGAGCTTGAGGGAGCGGTAATGTCAGCCGCAGGACAAAGTTATACCGCCTGTTAAAATACCGATAGGGTTTTTAACGGACTTTTATAGATTGAAAGGATAGGATCAAATGTCAAAGCTTGTAATTGTTGAGTCGCCCGCAAAGGCGAAAACCATAAAAAAATATCTTGGAAGCGGCTACGAGGTGGTAGCTTCGATGGGACACGTCCGCGACCTGCCCAAATCCAAATTCGGAATTGATGTGGACAACGGCTTCGAGCCTGTCTACACCGACATAAAGGGCAAGGAGGAGCTTATCGAAAGTCTCAAAAAGGAAGCGAAAAAGTCCGATTTTGTGTACCTCGCAACCGACCCCGACCGGGAGGGAGAGGCTATTTCATGGCATCTTGCCCATATGCTTGATCTGCCTCTTGACGACGCAAACCGGGTTACGTTCAACGAGATAACCAAAACAGGCGTGAAAAACGGTATGGAGCACCCACGCTCCATTGATCTTGACCTGGTTAACGCACAACAGGCAAGGCGCGTGCTGGACAGGATCGTGGGCTATAAGCTGTCTCCGTTTCTGTGGAAAAAAGTTCGCAGGGGACTTTCCGCAGGACGCGTTCAGTCGGTTGCGGTGTCCCTTGTTGTTGACCGCGAAAAGCAGATAAACAGCTTCAAGCCCGAGGAATACTGGTCTATCGACGCAAAGATGACCGCTCCGTCCTCAAAGAAGCAGTTTGACGCTTCATTTGTGGGCGTGGACGGTCAGAAAACCGAGCTGCACTCTCAGGCTGAAACGGACAAGATACTGAAAAGAATAGAGGGCGCGGACTACAACGTTACGGAGGTAAAGAAATCCGTAAGAAGAAAGTCTCCCGCACCTCCGTTTACCACGTCAACAATGCAGCAGGAGGCTTCAAAAAAGCTGGGATTTGCCGCTGCAAAGACAATGAAAGCCGCTCAGACCCTTTACGAGGGCGTTGACATCGAGGGCATGGGCGCTGTCGGACTTATTACCTACATGAGAACCGACTCCCTGCGTATTTCCGACGAAGCCCGCGCGGCGGCGTATGACTATATAGGCAAGGCTTACGGCAAGAATTATATTCCGAATACTCCCAAGATCTACAAGTCCAAGTCCAACGCTCAAGACGCTCACGAGGCTATACGTCCCTCCATGCCCGAAATCACCCCCGACAGGGTTAAGGACAGCCTTACTGCCGAGCAGTATAAGCTTTACAAGCTGATATGGGAAAGATTTATCGCGAGCCAGATGGCAAACGCTGTTCTGGACACGGTTTCCGTCGATATAGACGCAAACGGCTGCAATTTCAGAGCGACGGGTTTTTCCGTAAAATTTGACGGCTTCACCGTTCTGTACGAGGAGTCCAAGAACGAGGAGGAGGGCAAGGTTCTCCCCAATATCGAGGTAGGCGACAAGCTGAAGCTGAAAGCCATTGAGGGAAACCAGCACTTCACACAGCCTCCCGCACGATACACCGAAGCTACCCTTATCAAGGCTCTGGAAGAAAACGGTATCGGACGTCCGTCCACATACGCGCCGACTATTTCGACGATCACAAATCGTTTTTACGTTGAGCGTGACGGTAAGCAGCTTCGTCCCACAGGCTTGGGCGAGGTCACAACCGAGCTTATGAAGCAGCATTTTAAAAATATTGTTGACTCAAAATTTACCGCTACAATGGAAAGCGACCTTGACAAAATCGAAGTGGGCGAAATGAACTGGGTTGATTCCATAAGCGGATTTTACGATGATTTTGCGGACACTCTTTCCAAGGCTGAAAAGGCTATGGACGGCAAGCGCGTGAGAGTTCCCGACGAGGAGACAAGCGAGGTCTGCGAGATTTGCGGAAAGCCTATGGTCATCAAGATAGGACGTTTCGGAAAATTCCTTGCCTGCAGCGGTTTCCCCGACTGTACCAACACAAAGCGTATCGTCAAGGATACGGGCGGAGTATGCCCGAAGTGCCATAAAAAGGTATTGCAGAAGAAGTCCAAAAAGGGCAAGAAATATTTCGGCTGTGAGGATAATCCCAACTGCGATTTTATGACTTGGGATACCCCTGTTTCGGATAAATGTCCCAAGTGCAACGATGGCACGACCCTGTTCAAAAAGGGCGGAAAGATGTTCTGCCTGAAAGAGGGCTGCGGGTATGAGGTTGCTATTAGAAAGGAAAAATGAGTATGAATTGTCCGAAATGCGGTGCGGAAATGAAGAAAGCAGTTATGATGCAGCTTTTTCAGGTGGGCAGCATTACAAAAAAATGGTACGATGGTGAAACAAATTCGGACGTAAACTGCTTTGGCTGTCCCGAATGCGGATATATTGAATTTTACGCCCAATACCCAAAGGTATTTGAGGACGGTTCAAATGTAAAGGATAAAAAATAACAACTTATTTTTAACGGAGAATAAAATTGAACGATAAAAAAATCACCGTAATAGGCG